>NZ_JASJXO010000047.1:0-30895 GCF_035018625.1 Subtercola sp. RTI3
CACCGCGTGACCGGAGCTGACGTGGCTGACACCGCAGACGATCTCACTCTCGACCAAGCAGCGGCAGAGGGGCCCGGCTGCACGAGGGAGGCGCGTTTGAGGAGGGTGCGGCCGAACTTGGCCGCGATGAGGTCGGCGGTGGCCTCGGCATCGCGCCAGCCGGAGGGCGGAGCAGACTCGTCGTCCCACAGGGAGGGCTGGTGCACGGTGTCGCCGGCCGTCACGAGGTTCTCCACGCGCACGCCGATGAGGCGCACACGCTGGTCGACGGGCCCGAGCGCCGCGAACAGCTCGCGCGAAGCGTCGGAGATGGTCTGCGCCAGGTCGGTGGGCTCGGCGAGCGTGCGTGACCTGGTGATGGTCGAGAAGTCGGTGAACCTCAGTTTCAGCGCGACCGTCTTGCCGGCCAGCCCCGCGCGACGCAGCCGCACGGCCACCTGGTCGCTCAGACGCAACAATTCGAGCCTGATTTTCTGCTCATCTGCCACGTCGAACTCGAACGTGATCTCGTGCCCGATGCTCTTCTCGACCCGCTCGGTGACCACCGAACGCGGGTCGAGCCCCGACGCGAGGGCGTGAAGTTTCGCTCCCGACGCCTCCCCCACCCGCCGGATGAGCGTGTCGAGCGGGGTGGCCGCAAGCTCTCCGACGGTTTTGATGCCGAGTCGGCTGAGCGACTCGGCGGTGCTCGCGCCGACTCCCCAGAGGGCAGAGATGGGCAGCGGGTGAAGAAACGCGAGCGTCTCTGCGGCCGGAATCACGAGCATCCCGTCGGGCTTCGCCCTCCCCGACGCCATTTTGGCAATGAACTTCGTCGACGCAGCCCCCACCGAGCACGTGAGCCCCGTCTCGGCCTCGACCTGCGCGCGCACCAGCGCCCCGATGGTCGACGGCAGCCCGAGCAACCGCTTGGCGCCGGCCACGTCGAGAAACGCCTCGTCGATGCTGAGC
Organism: Subtercola sp. RTI3; assembly: GCF_035018625.1. Taxonomy (NCBI): domain Bacteria; kingdom Bacillati; phylum Actinomycetota; class Actinomycetes; order Micrococcales; family Microbacteriaceae; genus Subtercola; species Subtercola sp. RTI3. Next base: position 952 of record NZ_JASJXO010000047.1, read on the forward strand.
GGCTCGACCAGCGGAGTGACGCTCCGAAAGATGCGCATCACCTCGCCCGAGAACCGCTTGTACTTCTCCATGTGCCCCGGAAGCACCACGGCATGCGGGCACAGCTGCAATGCCCGAGCCACCGGCATCGCCGAATGTACACCGAACCGCCGCGCCTCATACGTCGCCGAGGTCACCACTCCGCGCCCACCCGCGTGGCCGATGATCACCGCTTTTCCGACGAGTTCTGGATGCTCGAGCAGTTCTACTGACGCGAAGAAGGCATCCATGTCGATGTGCAGCATGGTCGCACTGCCGTCGTCTTCACCGCCACCGAACACCCGTGGCCGGGCTGCGGACGCCGCCTGCCGCACGGGCTTCGACGCCCACCCCGCTGCTCGCTTCGCTCCCTCGGCCATACCCTCCAGCCTATGCTGCGCCACCGACATCGCGGCGGCTCAGCCGGGCTCAGCGAGGCTCAGCCGGATCAGCGAGGCTCAGTGGATCCTGCCCGCGCTCAGGCGCGCTCGTCGAGCAGCGCCTGGAGCTTCGCGGCCGTGTTGAGGTTACGGGCGGTGTAGACGGGGCCCAGCTGCTTCCAGAACGAGACCGGCAGGCGCGAGTTCGAGATGCCTTCGGGGTGCCATGAGTAGACGGCGCCATCGCCGAGCGCGAGAACTTCGGGCAGAGTGGCGGCGGGGTCGGGGAGGGCGATGCTCTGGGCATCCAGAGCCCCCGGCACGAACGTGACGACCGCTTTCGATGGGTCGGCGGCAATGCTCTGCAGCGGGTTCGCCGCGACGATCTCGTGAAAACGTGCAGCCGCCAGAATGACGAACCCGGCTTTGAGACCCGTTGCTGCGTGAAAGTCTCGTTCGACCGCCGCCGTATCGTCGGCCGTCAGCATGCGGTCGGTTGTGAAGACGACGTTGCCGCTCTGCAGCAGAGTCTTCACGTCGGCGAAGCCGAGCGACTCGAACACCTGGCGGAAGTCGGCCATCGCCACACGCGTGGTCGGCCCGACGTTGATGCCGCGCACGAGGCCGACGTAGTGTTGGGCGCTCACGCTCAGACCTCGCTCACGCGACCGGCCTCGACCTGCCACTGGCGGGTGAGGGTGACCGTTTCGAGCATGCGGCGGTCGTGCGTGACGAGCAGCAGGGTGCCCTCGTACGCGTCGAGTGCCTCCTCGAGCTGCTCGATGGCCGGCAGGTCGAGGTGGTTGGTGGGCTCGTCGAGCACGAGCAGGTTGACTCCCCGCGCCTGGAGCAGCGCGAGGGCCGCCCGGGTGCGTTCGCCAGGCGACAGGCTGTCGACGGGCCTGTCGACGTGGTCGGCTTTGAGCCCGAACTTGGCCAGCAGCGTGCGCACCTCGGCGACCGGCATGTCTGGTACGACTGCACTCACCGCCTCGAACAGCACAGTCGAGCCTTCGAGCAGGCCGCGCGCCTGGTCGATCTCGCCGATGGCGACGCTGCGGCCGAGGCTCGCCGAACCCTCGTCGGGCTGCTGGGTGCCGAGCAGCAGCCGCAGCAGCGTCGACTTGCCGGCGCCGTTGGGGCCGGTGATGCCGATGCGGTCGCCGCCATCGATCTGCAGGCTGACCGGGCCGAATGTGAAGTCGCCCTGGCGGGCCACTGCGGCGCTGAGCGTCGCGACGACCGAGCTCGAACGCGGGGCCGAGCCGATGGTGAACTGCAGCTGCCACTCTTTGCGGGGCTCATCGACCTCGTCCATGCGCGCGATGCGGCTCTCCATCTGCCGCACCTTCTGGCCTTGCTTCTCGCTCGACTCTGCCGACGCTTTACGGCGGATCTTGTCGTTGTCGGGCGACTTCTTCATGGCGTTGCGCACGCCCTGCGACGACCACTCGCGCTGCACGCGCGCGCGGCCCACGAGGTCGGCCTTCTTCGCGGCGAACTCGTCGTACTCGTCGCGCGCGTGGCGGCGGGCCGTGGCCCTCTCCTCCAGAAACGACTCGTAGCCGCCGTTGTACACCGAAACGCTGTTCTGGGCGAGGTCGAGCTCGACCACGGTGGTGACACAGCGGGCGAGAAACTCGCGGTCGTGCGACACGAGCACAACTCCCCCGCGAAGGCCCCGCACGAACGCCTCGAGCCGGGCGAGGCCGTCGAGGTCGAGGTCGTTCGTCGGCTCGTCGAGCAGCACGATGTCGAACCGCGAGAGCAGCAGGGCCGCCAGGGCGACGCGGGCGGCCTGGCCACCCGAGAGGGCGGTCATGAGGTGGGTGACGGGCAGGTCGAGACCGAGCTCGGCGAGGGTGGCCGGGGAGCGGTCGTCGAGGTCGGCTGCTCCGCTCGCGAGCCAGCGGTCGAGGGCAACCGAGTAGGCGTCGGCGGCGAGCGGGTCGTCACTGCCGAGCGCCACGGAAGTGGTCTCCATGTCGAGGGTCGCCGCCGTGCATCCGGTACGCCGACCGAGGTAGTCGGCGATGCTCTCGCCTGCCACCCGCTCGTGCTCCTGGGGCAGCCAGCCCACGAAGGCATCGGCTGGGGCCAGCATCACCGTGCCGGCGAGCGGCGCGTCGACGCCCGCGAGCAGCCTCAGCAGAGTGGTCTTGCCGGCGCCGTTCGCCCCGACGAGCCCCACCACGTCGCCCGGTGAGACGGTGAGGCTGAGATCGCTGAACAGAACGCGGTGCCCGTGCCCGCCCGACAGTGCTTTGGCTACGAGTGTTGCGGTCATGACTCCATTCTCGCAGCCCGGATGCCCGGGTGCTGCTGCTCGCAGCGCCACCGACCTATCATGGAAACCCACGGGGAGTCACGCTCCGCAGAGAACCAAAGGGGTGTGGGCATGATCGCATGGCTGGCCACGATTCCGCCGCTTGCCGTACTACTCGTGGTGGCCTTCTTCGTGGCAGTCGAAAGCATCGGAATTCCGCTGCCGGGCGAAACGGTTCTCATCGCCGCCACCCTGCTTTCGATCGACGGGCACGTCTCACCGTGGTTCGTCGCTACCTCGGCCGTCATCGGCGCGGTGCTCGGCGACTCCATCGGGTACCTGATCGGGCGGCGGTTCGGTGTTCGGCTGCTCACGGTCGGCGCGCGCAGATTTCCGAAACAGTTCGGCGCCGAGCAGATTCACCGCGCCATCGGCGGCATGAACCGCTGGGGCGCGTGGGCTGTCGTCGGGGGCCGGTTCGTCGCGTTCCTGCGCATTCTCGTCGGGCCCCTCGCCGGTACGCTCCGGATGCCCTACCGCCGCTTCCTCGCCGCGAATGCCACCGGCGCAGTGCTCTGGGCCGGGGCCGTGACCACCATCGTCTACTCCCTGGGGCGGGCCGCGGTGGCGATCATCCACCAATTCAGTTGGATCGCGCTCGTCGCCGTGGCGGTGGCGATCGTGGTGGTGGCGATCACCGTGGTGTACCGGCGAAACACGGCGGCAGCCGCCGCAGCGGGCTCGTCGGCAACTGCCGTTGGTGCAGCCGGGAGTGCCGACGGCAGCACACCCGATTCCGATACCACCCCCGCGCCCCTCGAAATGGCCGACCTGTTCGAGCCCGACGGCAGCCTCAGCCCGCTCGCGAGCGCCGCCGGCATGCACTCGGGCGAGAAGCCGCTGCGGGGCATCCGGTCGGCCGTCACCACCGTGTTCGCCCCGCTCGCCCGGGCCGCCAGGCGCACCCCGTTCACCGCCGGGCTGCTCGGCGCTTTTGTGGTGGTTGCCCTCGCGACCGGAGCCCTGTGGAGCCCGATTGCACGCCGCAGCTGGTACCACGATGTGGCCTACGGGGTTCCGTCGTTTCTCGACGGGCACTGGTACACGCTGATCACGGGCACGTTCTTGTCGCAGGTTCCCATTCAGTACGCCCTCATTCTGATCGGCATCGTCGTGGCAGTGGGCTGGGCCGAAGTGAAGTTCGGAACGCTGCGCGCATTCGGCATCTTCGCCGGCGGCCAGATCGCCGCCGTCTCTGGCACGCTCTTCGTGCTGCTGGCGGCGCGCTCGTTCGACAGCGCCTGGGCGGCCGACCTGGCCTCGCACTACGACGTAGGGCCGTCGGGCGGGGTGCTGGCGTGCCTGGCCGCCGCGCTCATCACCGTGCGTGCGCCATGGCGGCTGCGTCTGCGGTTCGCCCTGCTCGCGTATGTGACGGTCTCTCTGATCTACCTCGGCACTCTCGCCGACCTCGAACACTTCCTGGGTGTCGCCGTCGTGATGCTGGTTGCTCCGTTTGTACTCGACCGGGCGCATCCCGCCGGGCGTCCGAGCGCACGGGAGTGGCGCATCCTCGCGTTCGCCAGCCTGGTCATTCTGGCGGCGGTCGAAGTCATCGGAACGCTCTTTCCCACCGACGACTCTCTGCGGGCCACGACCTCTGACACGAGCGTGTGGATCGATGTCGCCGTCGACGTCATCATCATCGCGTTCATCGCGAACGGCATCCGCCTCGGCCATCGGTTGCCGTGGGTTCTCGGCGTCATTCTGGGCGCCCTGAACGTGCTCGAGTTCGTGGGGCTCGCCATCTACGCCATCGTCGCCCTCGACTTTCCTGCCGACCTCTTCACGGCCATGGCCAACTCGGCGCTCTGGATCGCCCTGCTCGTCATTTTTCTGCTCGGGCACCGCGCATACCGGGTGCCGCTTCGCCGGTCGAGACGGGTCGTGCGCAACGCCACGGCCGCCGCGAGCCCGCTCGAGATTCTCACCACCGACGGCGGCGGAACCCTGTCGTGGATGACCATGTGGCCCGCCAACTCGTATTTCATCACGGCCGATGGCGAGAGTTTCGTGGCCTACCAGCGCCACTCCGGCGTGGCCATCGCCCTCGGTGACCCTGTTGGGCCACCCGAGAAGCTCGCACAGACCATCGTGGAGTTCGTGGCCGAGTGCGAGCGCATCGGGTTGGCGCCGTGTCTCTTCTCGGTGTCTGACACGGTACTGGATGCCGCACCCACCGATTGGGCAAACCTGCAGGTCGCCGAAGACACCATCATCGACCTGCCCACGCTCGAGATGACGGGAAAGAAGTGGCAGGGCATCCGGTCGGCGCTGAACAGAGCCGAGCGCGAGAACATCAGTTTTCGCATGACCGCGCTGGCTGACGAACCGTGGGCTGTCGTGTCGCAGGTGCGCGCCATCTCTGAGGAATGGGTGGGCGACAAAGCGCTGCCCGAGATGGGGTTCACGCTGGGTGGCGTCGACGAGGCGCTCGACCCACACGTGAAGACCGCGCTGGCGCTGGACGAGTCGGGAACGGTGCACGGAGTGCTCTCGTGGTTGCCGGTGTACGGCGTCGACGGCACGATTCGCGGCTGGACCCTCGACCTGATGCGCCGGCGTGACGACGGGTTCAAGCTGGTGATGGAGTTTCTCATCGCGTCGTCGTGCCTGGCATTTCAGGCCGAGGGCGCCCTGTTCGTCTCGCTCTCGGGAGCGCCCCTCGCGCACGGGGCCGACTACCAGCCCACGGGCATCGACGCCGTACTCGACTCGCTCGGCACCGCGCTCGAACCGCTCTACGGTTTTCAGTCGCTGCACAACTTCAAGACCAAGTTCAACCCGCGCTACGAACGCATGAGCCTGCTGTTTCGCGACGAGGGCGATCTGCCGAAGATCGCACTGGCACTGACCCGCGCTTTTCTCCCCGGAGAATCACTGCTGGGCATCGCCCGCATGGGGCTCGGCCGTTGAGGGGGTAGCGTTTGAAGCATGGACTTCAGGTATCTCGGCAACAGCGGACTCAAGGTTTCAGAAATCACCTACGGCAACTGGCTCACGCACGGTTCGCAGGTTGAGAATGACATCGCCAAGCTCAGCGTGCGGGCCGCGCTCGAAGCGGGCATCACCACATTCGACACCGCAGACGCCTACGCGAACACCGTGGCAGAAGAGGTGCTCGGCAAGGCTCTGAAGAACGAGCGCCGTGCGTCGGTCGAGATCTTCACCAAGGTGTACTTTCCCACCGGCCCGAAGGGGCCCAACGACACCGGTCTGTCGCGCAAGCACATCCTCGAATCGATCGACGGCTCGCTGAAGCGCCTGCGCACCGACTACGTCGACCTCTACCAGGCCCACCGCTACGACTACGAGACCCCGCTCGAAGAGACGATGACAGCGTTCGCCGACATCGTGCGGGCGGGCAAAGCGCTGTACATCGGCGTGAGCGAGTGGACGGCGCCGCAGCTGCGCGAGGCCTCCGCGCTCGCCTCGAAGCTCGGTTTTCAGCTCATCTCGAACCAGCCGCAGTACTCGATGCTCTGGCGCGTCATCGAGAGCGACGTGGTTCCCGCCTCAGAAGAACTCGGCATCTCGCAGGTCGTGTGGTCACCTGTGGCGCAGGGTGTGCTGACCGGCAAGTACAAGCCGGGCGCGCCTGTTCCCGAAGGCTCACGCGCCACCGACAGCAAAGGTGGCGACGAGATGATCAAGAACTGGCTGCGCGATGAGACCCTCGAGCGGGTGCAGAAACTGCAGCCTATCGCCGATGAGGTGGGGCTCACCATGGCGCAGCTCGCGGTGGCGTGGGTGCTGCAGAACCCCAACGTGGCGTCGGCCATCATCGGGGCGTCCAAACCCGAGCAGATCGCGTCGAACGTGGCGGCCGCCGGAGTGAAGCTCGAGGCCGCCGTGCTCACCGCCATCGACGAGGCGTTGGGCGACATCGTCGAGCGCGACCCGGTGAAGACCACCTCGCCGGCCAGCCGACTGGCCTGACCGACCGTGAACCTCGACCGCGCCACGCGATTCTCGCTGCTCGGCTTTCTCGGGTCGTTCGTCACGGTGGGCGCTGCCGTCGCCAACGCAGTGACCCACGGTCTGTACGGCCCGGTGTTGCTCATCGTGATGATGGCGGGCATCGTGTTCGCGCTGGTCATGGTGGTGTCGGCCCGCCTCGAGCGGCGGCGGCTGCGGAAGCTCTCTGAACCTCCGAAGCCGATGCCGCCGACCATGCGCTTTCGCTGAGGTGCGCTGAGCTACTGCGGGCCGGCGTCGTGCGTGCGCCGGCTGCGGCTGCGGCTACGCGGCACCCTCGAGCAGGCCGAGGCGCGTGAGGCGGCGCCGGGCAGCGAGCTCGCTCGGCTTGTCTGCGCCGAGCATGCTGCCGATCACCTTCAGCACCAGCCCGGTGGCCCCGATGGTGGGCAGCTGCAGTGGGCCGATGTGCGCGGGGGTGAGGCCGAGCATCCGGCGATATTCGCCTGGAATAGAGGAGACGGCGCCCTCGAAGAGCACGGCGTACCCCGGCATCAGTGCTCGTGCGAGCGGTGGCCGGCGAATGAACTTCACCGCTTCGGCGACCCTGTCGTCGCTCTTCAGTACTCCGGCCTCGACGAACGCGTGCAGCTGGTCGCGCAGCTCGGCCTCTGACCGCGGCGGGTTCGGCACCCCCATCAGCTCCCCGGCCTTCGCCCACTCGCGAACGTAGGCGTCGGCGCCGCCGGGAATCGGCCCAGACCAGAGCTTCGCCGTGGCCAGAAACGAGTCGGTGAACGCCAGATGCACCCACGAGAGCAACTCGGGGTCGTTCGCCGCGTACGGGCTCTCGACGTTCTGGGCGTCGAGGTAGGTTCCCACCACGCGCTCGTGCAGCTTCAGCACCCAGTTCGAGGTCGCAACAGCGGTTTCGGTGTCGGCGTAGCTGACGGTGAAGATCCAGCGGATGGTTCCGGCCAGACGCCCCAGCGGGTCTTCCTTGTACCTGGAATGGTCGTGCACCCCGGCCATGGCTCCCGGGTGCAGCGCCTGCATCAGCAGCGCACGAACACCGGCGACGATGGTGGCCGTCTGGCCGTGCACCGCCCACGTGGCCGAACCCGGCGCGAAGAACCCGGCGTCGTCACCCCGATCGAGGTTCAGAACCCACTCGGGCTGGCCTTCGAGCTGCCCGGTGAAGGTCGACCGCAACCGGTTGCGCATGCTCTCAGGAAAAACGTTCACCCTCCTAGTCTCTGCCTCGCGGCGGCCGACCCCCGGCCCCTTGACGGCAACTCCCAGCCCACTCCCGGGCGATGTGGGGTGCAGGCGCACTCAGCGGGCGATGTGGCGTGCAGGCGCACTCAGCGGGCGAGGCGGTCGACAGCGGCTCCGAACAGTCTCGGAACCCGAACCGCCAGTGGAACAATGGATGCCCGCAGCGGCGATCGCGACGCGAGAAGCAGCGCCGTGGTCAGCCTGTTCGCGGGCCCGCTCACCCGACGCCAGCCGCGTTCGTAGGCCGCGCCAACGGTCTGCGCGGACTCTGCAGCTCGACTGTCGGCCTCCCCCTGCTCTGCCACGATCGCCGCCACCGCGGCCGCCGCCTGCGCAAACCCGATGCGCAGGCCCTCGCCGGTAAGCGCGTCGATGTACCCCGAGGCGTCGCCGACCAGCAGCACCCTTCCCTCCGAGTGCCGCGTCACCCGCTGGCGCAGGCTGCCTGCACCCTGCAGCGCGTCGGCCGCGAACCGCTGCAGATCGTTCACCGCCGCGAGCGCCGGTACCGAACGCACGGCCTCAGCGAAGTCGAGACCGCGGGGGCCGAGCATCGCGACCCCGATCATCCGGTCGCCCACCGGGGTGACGTAGACCTCGAACCCTGGGCTCCAGTAGACCTCGACGAAGTCGCTCCACGGAGCGATGTGAAAGTGCTGCCGCAACCCATACCGCCGCGCTGCAGGTGACGGTATGGCGGGGTGATCGAGCCCCGCGAGGGTGCGCACGGTGGAGTGCAGGCCGTCGCTGCCGAGCAACCAGCGGGCACGGAGGGTCGACGAACCCGTGAGCCCGAGCGTGATCGAGCGGGCATCCTGAACCAGCGTCTCGGCCCGGCCCACCCGAAAGAGCACTCCGAGCTGCTCGGCACGCGCCGTCAGCAGGCCCGACAGCTCGACGCGCTGCACCCCGCGCCCGGCCTCGCCGCCGAACCGGTGCGAGACCGAGCGGCGGGCGTCGCGGTAGGTGATTCCGGCGATCGGATGCCCGGCCACCGCCACCCCGAGCCGCCGCAGCTCGTCAACCGCCGCCGGCATCAGCCCCTCACCGCAGGCCTTCTGCACGGGATGGCCGCTGCGAGCCCCACCGGGCCGCCGCCCACCACTACGACGTCGGCGTCGAAGGCGCTCACCCCAGGCATGCCGCCTACGACTCCTGTCGCGCCTGGGTCAGCCCGAAGGCGAGGGCGGTCTCTTCGACGGGAATGCGAACGCGCAGCAACAGTACGAGGTTGATCGCGGTGAACGCGACGGCGGTGATCCACGCGCTGTATAAGAGCGGCAGCGCCACCCCTTCGGCAATCACGGCCACATAGTTCGGGTGAGCGAACCAGCGGTATGGCCCGCGGTTCACCAGCGGCAGGCCCGGAACCACGATGACGCGGGTGTTCCAGCGCCGGCCGAGCGTACCGATGCACCACCAACGCAGCACCTGGCTCGCGAGCGCAATCGCGAGCATGGGCCAGCCGAGCCAGGGCACGAACTCCCGCCCGAGGAGAAAGACCTCGCCGAGGCACGCCAGCAACATCGCCGTGTGCAGCACGACCATGAACGGGAAGTGCTTCTGGCCGAACTCCACTCCCCCTCGTTCAAAAGCCCACGCAGCGTTGCGCGCGGAGACGCCGAGTTCGACGAATCGTTCGCCGCCCGTGGCCAGAATGAGGGCGAGATAGAGAAGCACTAGTCGCTCGTCTGCTGTTCCTGCGCCTGCGATTCCGGCCATTTCAGCAGCACGATCTCGGCACAGACGCCCGGGCCCAGCGCGAACAGCAGCCCGAGGCCACCCTCATCGAACCGTTCGAGGCTGAGGGTCTCGGCGAGCACGTGCAGAATCGAGGCCGACGACATGTTGCCCTTCGCCGCCATCGACTGCCAGCTCACATCGAGGGCACCCTGTGGCAACCCCAGTGCCGACGAGAACGATTCGAGCACGCGGGGGCCACCGGGGTGGGCCATCCAGACGTCGATATCGGCCACGGCGAGGTCGTGCTCGGTGAGAAAGCCCACCACATCGTCGTCGAAATGCTCATCGATGACGTCGGCGACGCCCGCCGTCAAAACGATGCGAAAACCGCTCTCGCCGGGGTTGAAGCCGAGCACCGCCTCCGTTCCCGGGTACAGGCGGCTGCGCGAGTCGAGCACGTCGGGCCCGGTGACGGCCATGGTCTCGGCGCGGTCGCTGCCGACCATCAGAACGGCCGCTGCTCCGTCGCCGAAGAGCCCGCTGGCGACAAGATTGCCCATCGAGTCGTCGCCGCGCTGCACGGTGAGCGAGCACAACTCGACCGAGATGAGTAAGGCCACATCATTCGGATGCCCGAGCAGGTAGTCGTTCGCACGAGCAATGCCGGCTGCACCGGCCACGCACCCGAGCCCGAACATGGGCACGCGTTTCACGTCAGAACGAAACCCCAGCCTCAGTGCGAGCAGGGCATCGACCGACGGAGCCGAGATGCCCGTCACCGACGTGAAGATGACGTAATCGATGTCGGTCGCCTGCAAAGAGGCCTTTGCCAGGGCGCTCACGACCGCTTCTTCGGCCAGGTCGACGGCCGCACCGATGAAGATGTTGTTCGTCAATGTGAAGTTCAGCGAGCTGTCGCGATACCACTCATACGGCATGACAAGGTGCCGCGACGCCACCTTGCTGTTCTGGTGCAGCCGGTTCAGTAACAACCGTTTGCTGGCGTCATTGGTGATGATCGGGCCGAGCAGCTCAGTGATCTCTGCTTGCGGATAGGAATGAGGGGGGAACGCTGCGGCGACTCCCGCGATTCGAGGCATTTTTGCACGCTAGCATGCTGCTGTAACGATCTGAGGTCACGGCATGGCGTCTACAACTTTTTGCCTGAGACCTTGTCTTGAAGCGGAACGAGCGGTATGGCCACCAACGGCAGTACTGCGACGACGGCGAAGGCCGCCCCGAACCCCACTGCACCCACCAGCAGACCCATGAGCGGGGCCGTTGCCGCCGACGCCATGTATTGCGCCGTGTTCTGTGCGCCGAGCGCCCGGCCCGACCATCTGCTGCCGGCGATCTCGGCAACCGAGGTGAAAGCCAGCCCGTTGTCGGCCACGGTGATGGCCGATGCGAAAACGATGCCGACCGCCGCGAACCCTGCCAGGTGCAGCGAATCGGTCAGAGCGAGCACGAGCATGATGGCGCTGGCAGCCGCGGCGACCACCCGCAGCGGCCTCATGCGGCTGCCCACCCGGTCGGAGACGATACCCACCACGATGCGCCCGACGGCGCCGACGAACTGTGCGCCGCCCACCACGATGCCGGCGGCGAGCGGCGGCCAGCCCTCGTTGCCGATGAGCCACACCAGCGCGAACGTCGACACCACGAACTGCGGGATCACCAACAGCACGGAGACCCCGTGGATGCGCCACAGCAGCGATGTCGCACGATACGGGTTCTCAGGCCGCTGACCGGGCACCAGCACGTCGTCGGCACGCCTCGGCGGGTCGACGATGAAGACCAGCGCCAGAACGGCAGCGACGGCCACGACGATGAGCGGGAAAAGCAGCGCGGCGCTCAGGCCCCCACCCGCGGCAAGGGGCGGGATGACGATGGCCGCGACGGCCACGCCGAGCGGCTGGGCCATCTGCCGGATGCCCATGGCGAGCCCGCGGCGCCGGGTCGGAAACCAGCCCACCACCAGACGACCCCCTGCAGCGTTCGCGCTGGCGGCGCCCATACCGCCGACCAGCAGGAATGCGCCAGTGGAGACGAGGTCGGTCGCGAACAGCGCGCCCACCGCCGAGAGGGCGGTGACGACGAGCCCGGCACCGATCACCCAGTGTTCCCCGATACGGTCGGCCAGCGCGCCCCACGCGATGAGGGTGAGTACCATGCCCACACTCGGCGCAGCAACGAACAGGCCCGCCTCGGCCAGCGACAGCCCGCGTTCGGAGTGCAGCAGCGGAATCAGGAACGCCGGCCCGCTGATGGCGATGGTGCCCGCGACCTGCGCCAGTACGCCGAGCGCGAGCATCGACCAGGGCCGAAAGCCCAGTGTCGGTGTCGGTGCCGGTCTCGGTGTATTGGCGCTCTCGCTCTTGCGCAGAGAAGTTGTCATTGGAATACCATAGCGGTATACCAAATCGGTATACCACATCGACTAGACTGGGAGGCATGACCGACACGTCGCAGACCGCCGTCATCTACGAACGGCTTCGGGCGGGCATCCTGAGCCTCGATATGACTCCGGGCGAGCGGCTCACCGAACGCGGGCTCGAAACCGAACTCTCGGCCTCACGCACCCCCGTGCGTGCCGCGCTGACCCGTCTTGAAGCCGAGGGCCTCATGCAGCGTGACGGCAGAGGGTGGATGGTCGCGCCCATCGACCTCGCTGAGACCCGCGACCTGCTCGAGTACCGCGAGATCATCGAGGCCGCCGCCATCGGGCTCGCCATCTCGAGGGCCACGGATGCCGAACTCGCCTCGCTCGACCTCATGCTCGAGGCGGTCGACCCGTCGGGGCCGGGCGAGGAGGTGCTGCGAGCGGGCACCGACTTTCATGTCGAGGTCGCCCGGCTGTCACAGAACCCGTTTCTCGTCGCCGCGGCCACGGGGTCGATGACCCGGCTTGCCCGCACCCGCTGGCTCGAGGTGCAGACCGAGGCATCGCGGGCGCACTCCAGAGACGGACACCGGGCGATCGTGGCCGCGATGCGGCAGCGTGATGCCCTCACGGCCGAGCGGCTCGCCGTGGAGCACATCAGGCAGACCAGGGAGCACCTGCTGGCGACGCTGGAGGCCGAGAGGCGCCGATTACGGGCGCGCGGGTTCGCGGTGGTGTGAGTCGTGCTGCATCACCAGCCGAGCGTGCCGGGCGCTCCTTTGAAGGGGCCGACGACGCGCGAGGTGATCCAACCGCCGTAGAAGTCGCCCTCCTGGCTCGTCACGACCTCGCCGTCGACGGTGCACTGCTGCATGGCCGACGGATACACCGCCACCCGCCCGGCGAGCACCTCGTAACCCGGCGACGGGTCGGGGTAGTACCAGGCTGCCGAGGCTGCCGTCTGCGAGCCACCGTGTACCGAGAGATAGCCCGCGAGTCCCTTGAACTCGCAGAATGACTGGCCAGGGGCATCCGACAGTGCCCCCGGGCGAAACGCCGCCACGGGCAGGTAGTAGACGGGCGGATGGCTCGTCTCGAGTATGCGTACCGAGTCGGTGGTGTCGACGATGCTCTCGCCGCCCAACACGATGACGATGCGTTCGGCGGATGGTTCGGCGCGGGGCGGGCGCGGGTACTCCCACACCGACTCTTGACCGGGGCCCGGCACCTCACGTGTGATCTGCGTGCGTTTCATGCTGCGACGCTAGCCGCCGTGCCCGAATGGCGGCTGTGCTTATGCCTGCGCCTGGCTGGGCAGCGGCGCCTCGAGCATCGCGACGATGACGGTGCCACCCTTCGTGGCCTGCTGGCCGATCTCGGTGAACCCGAGCCGGCCGTGAAAACGCATCGAACCCGGGTTCGGCGGCTCGACGTTCACCTCGCAGAACACGCGGTGCTGGCCTGCGGCTCGAGCCGCCTCGAAGACCGCGGCGTAGAGCAGCTGGCCGATGCCGTGGCCGCGCGCGCCGTCGGCTACAACAATGCGGTCGACGTAGAGAAAGTCTTTCGTCCGCTTGGAAAACCAGCGGTAGTTCTCGCTTTCGTACGGCGCATCGGCAAGCATCGCCAGGGCGAAGCCCACGACCTTGGCTGGGGCGTCGTCGTCGACCACTCCGACCGGCAGATGGCTGAGTTCGACAAGTCGGCCGAGAGTCTCCCTCTCGACCTCGTTCACGGCCGGAACGGCAGCGGTATTGAGAGCGAGCAGCTGGGGCAGGTCATCCGGTGTCAACGCACGGGTTTGAAGGGGCACGAGACGACCGTACACGCCGCGGCGAGACTCCTGCACAATAGCCGCACTGCGCGCGTTGTGCACAGGGAGGGACTCAGGAATGGATGATCGCACCAGAAGCTTTACTCTTGTGAAGACCCGAGGAGAACCCATGACCACCGACTGGATTAGCCTCCACGAAACCGCCCACGCCGAGTTCGGCGACCGCCTGTCGGCTGTCACTGACTGGTCAGCGCCCACGCCCGACACCGAGTGGAACATCCACCAGCTCGTGCAGCACGTCGTCGAAGAGCAACAGTGGGTGCCACTGCTGCTCGAGGGGCGCACCGTGCGCCAGGCTCAGGCGCTCATCCGCCCGCTCGGCGATGACCTCATCGCCGAATGGCACCGCTACTCTGCCGCCGCCACCTCGGCGTGGAGCAAGGCCGACCCCGAATCGCCGGTGCACGTGTCGTACGCGACGATCCCCGCGCGCGACTACCTGCGAGAGCAGGTCTCTGACGTCACGATCCACACGTGGGATCTGGCGCGCGCCACCGCCACGAGCGACACCCTCGACCCGGCTCTCGTCGAGGCGGTCTACACCGTCTTCGAGCCGCAGAAAGACACGCTCGAGGCGAGCGGGCTGTTCGCTTCACCCGTTCCGGTGCCGGCTGACGCTCCCCTGCAGTCTCGACTGCTTGCCCTCACCGGGCGCGACGACCGCGTCTGACGAGAGAGAAGAAGAAGAAGGCGAGACGACCATGGCAGCAGTAGAACCCGACATCACCCTTCCCGACCTCACGGGCGTTCGCGCGCTCGTGACGGGCGGAAATTCGGGGCTTGGTTTCGCCACCGCGGCGCGGCTGCTGGGCGCCGGCGCCGACGTCGTCATCACCGCCCGCAACCCCGACAAAGGCGCTGCCGCGCTTGCCCGCCTGCAGCAGACTCCGAATGCCAGCGAGGCCGGGCGCGGCAGGGTCACCCTGGCAGCGCTCGACCTGGCGAATCTGGGGTCGATCGAGCGCCTGGCAGACGAGATTGTCGGCAACGGGCATCCGCTCGACCTGCTGTTCAACAATGCGGGCGTCATGGCTGTTCCCCGGCGTACCCTCACCGATGACGGCTTCGAGCTGCAGTTCGGCACGAACCATCTGGGCCATTTTGCCCTGACCGGTCGGCTGCTACCGGCGCTGCTGCGCTCTGACCGGGCACGCGTCGTCACCATGTCGAGCATCATGCACTGGTTCGGTCGTCTCGACTTCGACGATCTGCAGAGCGAGAACCACTACAACGCCTGGATCGTCTATGCCCGTTCGAAGCTCGCCAACCTGATGTTCGCGAAAGAGTTCGCCAGGCGCAGCAAGGCCAACGGCTGGCAGATCGTGAGCGCAGCCGCGCACCCCGGGTTCAGCCGTACCAATCTGCAGTCGGCGGGCCCGAACCTCGGCCGCGCGAAGCCCTCGGCACTGTCGAAACGCATGAGTTCGCTGCCGGGCATGACGCAGTCAGCCGAGGCGGGTGCCCTGCCCGAACTGTTCGCGGCGACAAGCCCCGAGGTTCTGGGCGGCGACTACTTCGGCCCCGCGGGTTTTCTCGAGCTCACCGGCGCGCCCACCTTCGCCCACTTCGCCAAACGCGCCGAAACCGAGCGCCCCGGCGCGCACCTCTGGGCCGCCTCAGAGAACCTCACGGGCGTGCACTTCCCCACCGACTGACCCGCTGCCTCGGCACCGTTCACGCTGCCCAGTTCAGCGCGCGACCCATGATCGCCGTCGTCAGCGCCGCGATCGGCTCGGCCGACGCCGCCGGGTTCGCGAGCAGCCTGAAGTCGACGTGCCCGAGCTCTGGCAGCCCGAACCGCGGCCCCACAATGACGAGATCGTCAGGAATCAGCGACTGCGGGAACACCGCGATTCCAAGCCCCGCTCGCACCGCCGCGAGCATTCCGTTCACCTCGCGGGTGTTGCACGTGATGCGCCACGTGCGCCCGGCCGCCTCCAGCGCGTCGATGGCACTCTGCCGACTGATGCTCGGCGCCTGGTAGGCGATCAGCGGCACCGGCGCACCCGGTTCGACCAGCGTCTTCTCCTGCCCCACCCACACCAGATCGTCGCGCCGCACAAGCGAGCCCTCATCTGAATCAGACATCTGTTTGATGAAGATCAGGTCGAGCTGACCGCTCTTCAGCCGCCGGTACAGCGGCGTGCTCTGGTTGACCGTCAGTTCGAGGTTGATCTGCGGGTAGAGCTGCCTGAAATGGCGCAGGATGCGCGGCAACTGTGTGATCGCGAGGTCGTCGGCCGCCCCGAACCTCAGCCGCCCCCGCATCGCCGATCCGGAGAAATACGCCGACGCCGCCGAGTGCGCCGCAAGAATCGTGCGCGCGAACCCCGCCATCGCGTCACCGTTGTCGGTCATTCGTACATCACGGGTGTCGCGCGCCACCAACACACGGCCCGCGGCCTGTTCGAGTTTGCGAATGTGCTGGCTGACGGTGGGTTGGCTGATGCCGAGCCGCTGGGCGGCGCCCGTGAAACTGTGGGTTTCGACCACCGCGAGGAAGGTTCTGAGCAGCACAGGATCGAACATCCATTGTCCTTGCATTCGAAAACGTAATACGAGTAATAGCCTCAATTTACCTCAACAATGGGCGCCAGGCCGATAACTTCGAAGAACAAGACAATTACTGCGCAACAGATTTCAGGTTCTTCTCGTGTCTCCCTCAGCTTCGCCGGCAACAGCGCCGATCACCGTCATTCACCACCGCCCACCGTGGCGCGACACCCTGGTGTCACTGCGAGTGCGCAACTACCGCATCTTCACCCTGTCGAACATGGTCTCGATGACCGGCACCTGGATGCAACGCATCGCTCAGGATTGGCTCGTTCTCGAACTCTCGGGCAGCGTCGCCGCCGTGGGAATCACCGTGGCCATGCAGTTCGCCCCCATGCTGCTGTTCGGCCTGTTCGGCGGCGTCTTCGTCGACCGCCACTCGCGGCGCACCATTCTGCTTTTCACACAGCTGGCGAGCTTCGTGCTGGCCGCCGCACTCGCGGCGCTCACCCTGAGCGGCGGCGTGCAGGTGTGGCACGTCTATGTCATCGCCTTCCTGCTCGGTTCGGTGACCGTGTTCGACAACCCCGCGCGCCAGGTGTTCGTCACCGAGCTGGTGGGCCCGAAGCTCCTGCACAACGCCATCAGCGTGAATTCATCGGTGTTCCAGTTGGGCGGGCTCATCGGCCCCGCCCTCAGCGGTCTGCTACTAGTGGCGGTGGGCGCCGGATGGTCGTTTGCCCTCAACGCCGTCAGCTGTCTGTTCGTCGTAGCCGCGTTGCTGCTGCTGCGCCCCTCCGAGTTGCACCGCACCACGCCGGCAGTGCGCGCCAAGGGGCAATTGCGTGAGGGGCTGCGGTACGTGGCATCCAAGCCCGCCATCTTCTGGACCGTCGCCATGATCGCCGTCATGTCGCTCTTCACCTTCTCGATGCCCGTGCTTCTGGCCGCGTACGCCCGAGACGTGTTCAACGCGGGCGCGGGCGGGTATGGGTTGTTCAACACACTGATGGCCGTCGGAGCCTTCGCCGGAGCAATCGCCTCGACCCGGCGCCTGGGAATTCATCTTCGCACGGTCATTGGAGCCGCCGCCGTGCTGGGCGGCTTGCAGGCAGTGGTGGCGTTCATGCCGAACCAGGTGTTCTTCTCGGTGGTGCTCGTCGGCGTGGGCTTCGCAAACCTTCTGTTCATCACGGGCGCGAACTCGCTCGTGCAGCTCTCGTCGAACATGGGCGTGCGTGGCCGCGTGATGTCGGTGTATGTGATGGTGCTGCTCGGCGGGCAGGCCATCGGAGGCGTGCTGATGGGCTGGATCGTCGAAACCTACGGCGCCCACGTGGGCATGGCCATCTCGGGACTGATGCCGGTGCTGGCCGCTGGCGTCATCGCCATGATCCTGCTGCGGCAGGGCCGGATGCGTGTACGCGTCACCCTGCGCTCTGCACCGCGGTTCATCACGATTGTTCCGCGCGCCGACGAGGAGTCACGGCAGTCGTTCGTGGCATGATCCTGAGGTGAACACTCCCTCTCAACTGCCGGTCACGCACCGCTCCGTCTCTCGTGTGCTGGTGATGCTTGTCATCGGCCTTCTCTTCGGCTTGGGCGCCGGCGCGCTCGGCTACTGGTCGGGCGCGGTTGTCGTCGGCTGGATCGCAGCTTCACTGACCTATCTGGTGTGGGTGTGGGCTCGCGTGCATCATTTGTCACCGGAACAGACGGCGAGCCACGCCACGCGCGAAGATCCCTCGCGGCCCGTCGCCGAAGTTCTCATCCTGCTCGCCAGCGTTGCGAGCATCGGCGCGGTGGTGATTGTGCTGCTGGGTTCGAGCGATCAGAGTGGCGCAGAGAGATTCGGCGCCGGGGCACTCGGGCTGGTCAGCCTCGCCCTGTCGTGGACGCTCGTGCACACGCTGTACACACTGCGCTACGCCTCGCTCTTCTACCGAGGGTCTGACGGCGGCGTCGACTTCAACCAGAAGGAGTCGCCGCGGTACAGCGATTTCGCGTATGTCGCATTCACCATCGGAATGACATACCAGGTCTCTGACACGACATTCCAATCGAGCGACTTTCGTTCGACCGCCCTCCGGCACGCCTTGCTGTCATACGTGTTCGGAGCCGTCATTCTCGCGGCCACCATCAATCTGGTGGCGGGGCTCGCCGGCAAATAGGCGTCGCGGCCCGACCGTCGAAACAGTCGGGCCGCGAACCGGCCCAGGCCCTGCGACTACCCTCTACCGATACGCCCTTGTTCAGGCGTTCGCGCGCTCGAGCACCAGTTCGCGTACCCGGGCGGCGTCGGCCTGGCCCTTCATGGCCTTCATGACCGCACCGATCACGGCGCCGGCCGCCTGAACTTTGCCGTCGCGAATCTTGGCCAGAACATCCGGTTGCGATGCCAGCGCCTCGTCGATCGCCACGATCAGCGCCCCGTCGTCGGAGACCACTGCGAGGCCACGGCTCGCCACGACCTCGTCGGGCGTGCCCTCTCCCTCGATCACGCCGTCGAGAACCTGGCGGGCCAGCCGATCGGTGAGCGTTCCCGCGTCGACGAGCGCCACAAGCTCAGACACATGGAGCGGCGAGACCAGGCTCGACGCGTCGACACCGCGCACGTTGGCGACGCGAGCGATCTCGCCGGTCCACCACTTGCGCGCGGACTGGGCGGATGCCCCCGCGGCCGTCGTGGCAACGATCTCGTTCAGCAGGCCAGAGTTCACGACGTCTTGAAACTCGAGATCCGTGAAACCCCAGTCGGCCTTGAGCCGACGACGTCGAAGCGCCGGGGCTTCGGGCAGGGCGGCGCGAAGCTCTTCGATCAGCTCGGCGCTCGGTTCGACGGGCAGCAGGTCGGGCTCCGGAAAGTACCGGTAGTCGTCGGCGTCGCTCTTCGGGCGCCCGGCAGAGGTCTCACCGGTGTCTTCGTGCCAGTGGCGGGTCTCCTGCGTGATGGTTCCGCCCTTGGCCAGAATGGCCGCCTGGCGCTGGATCTCGTAGCGAATGGCCCGCTCGACCGAGCGCAGCGAGTTCACGTTCTTGGTCTCGGTGCGGGTGCCGAGCTTTGCCGGCGGCTCCCCCGGCGCAGTACGCGGGCGCAGCGAGATATTCGCGTCGCAGCGCAGGTTTCCGCGCTCCATCTTGGCATCTGAGATGCCGAGCGACACCACGATGTCGCGAATGGTCGACACGTAGGCCTTCGCAAGCTCAGGCGCGTCGCTTTCGGCTCCGTAGATGATGTCAGTGACAATTTCGACCAGCGGAACACCGGCACGGTTGTAGTCGACCAGCGAATACTCTGCACCCTGGATGCGGCCGGTGGCCCCACCCACGTGCGTCAGCTTGCCCGCGTCTTCCTCCATGTGCGCGCGCTCGATCGGCACCGTGAAGAGGCGCCCGTCGGGCAACTCGACCTCGACCGATCCGCTGAACGCGATGGGCTCGTCGAACTGGCTGATCTGGTAGTTCTTCGCCAGGTCGGGGTAGAAGTAGTTCTTGCGAGCGAACCGCGATGAGGGTGCGATCGAGCATCCGAGAGCCAGCCCCAGGCTGATCGAGTACTTCACGGCCTGCTCGTTCACGACGGGCAGCGAACCCGGCAGGCCGAGGTCGACCGGCGTCACGTTCGTGTTCGGCTCGCCGCCGAAGAAGTTCGGGGCGTCAGAGAACATCTTCGTCTTGGTGTTGAGCTCGACATGCACCTCGAAGCCGAGCACAGGCTCGAACATCTCGATGGCCTTGTCGTACGGCATCAGTTCAGCTTTGGCCATCAGACGGCACCTTCTTCAGACGCGAACATTTCTTGTGGTGCCAGATCGGGCGCCTGGCTGAGCAGGGTGTGACCCCATTTGTCTTCGAGCAGCGCCTCGAGGGTTGCACCGAGTTTGTAGAGCCGGGCATCCTCACGGGCCGGGGCCATGAACTGGATGCCCACCGGCAGCCCGTCTTCAGGAGCAAGCCCTACGGGCAGGCTGATGCCGGGCACGCCCGCCAGGTTGGCCGGAATCGTGGTGAGGTCGTTCAGGTACATCGCGAGCGGGTCGTCGAGCTTCTCGCCGAGCTTGAACGCCGTGGTCGGGGCACTGGGGCTCACCAGCACGTCGACGTCGGCGAACACGCGGGCGAAGTCGCGCTGGATGAGCGTGCGCACCTTCTGGGCCGAGCCGTAATACGCGTCATAGTAGCCGGCGCTGAGCGCGTAGGTGCCGAGGATGATGCGGCGCTTCACCTCGGGGCCGAACCCGGCCTCGCGGGTGGCCGACATGACGTCTTCGACGGTTCCGCCGCCCACCGGGTTCACCCGAAGCCCGAAGCGCACCGAGTCGAACTTCGCCAGGTTGCTCGACGCTTCGGCGGGCAGAATGAGGTAGTAGGCCGAGATCGCGTACTCGAAACTCGGAGTACTGACCTCCACGACCTCGGCGCCGGCGGCGGTCAGCAACTCGACGGCCTCCTGGAAGCGCTGCGTGACGCCGGCCTGGAAACCGTCGCCCTGCAGCTCTTTTACGATGCCGATCGTGAGGCCCTTCAAGCTGCGCGTGGCGGCACCCTCGCGAGCCGCAGCGGCGAAGCTCGGCCACTCGTCGCGAAGGCTCGTCGAGTCGCGCGGGTCGTGCCCGCCGATGACGTCGTGCAGCAGCGCCGAGTCGAGAACCGTGCGGCTCACCGGCCCGACCTGGTCGAGGCTCGACGCCAGCGCGATGGCGCCGTAGCGACTCACCCCACCGTAGGTGGGCTTCATACCGACCGAGCCCGTGAGGGCTGCGGGCTGGCGGATGGAGCCGCCGGTGTCGCTGCCGAGCGCCAGCGGCGCCTCGAACGCCGCGACTGCGGCCGCGCTGCCACCGCCCGAACCACCGGGGATGCGATCGAGATCCCACGGGTTGTGGGTGGGGCCGTACGCGGAGTGTTCGGTGGAGGAGCCCATGGCAAACTCGTCCATGTTGGTCTTGCCGAGCGGCACAAGGCCGGCCGCGCGCAGCCGCTTCACAACGGTGGCGTCGTACGGCGGCACCCAGCCTTCAAGAATCTTCGAGCCGGCGGTCGACGGCATGTCGATCGTGCACAGAACGTCTTTGATGGCGATCGGTACTCCAGCGAGGGGGCCGAGCTTCTCCCCGTCGGCGCGGCGCGCGTCGATGGCTTTCGCTGTGGCACGTGCAGCGTCGGCCGCGACGTGTAGAAAGGCGTGCACGTCGGGCTCGACGGCCTCAATGCGGTTCAGGTGGGCATCCGTGGCCTCGGCGCTCGACACCTCGCCGCTCGTCAGCTTCTCGGCGAGGTTCGACGCGCTCAGGCGGGTCAGGTCGTGACTCACTGCTCTTCTCCCAGAATTGCTGAGACGCGGAAGCGGCTGCCGTCGTGCTCGGGCGCCCCCGAGAGCGCCTGCTCCTGCGTGAGGGTCTCGCCGACGACGTCGGGGCGGTACACGTTCGTGAGGGGAATCGGGTGGCTCGTCGCCGGAACGTCAGGCGTCGCCACCTCGGTGACCTTTGCAACGTTCTCGACGATCGCGGCGAGTTCGACGGTCATCGTTGCGATCTCGGCCGTCGTGAGGTTGATGCGGGCGAGGTTCGCGAGGTGCGCCACCTGCTCGGTGGTGATCTCACCGGGGCCGTTGCTGCCGCCGTTGCCGTTGCTGTTCGCGGCGACCGGCCGGCTGTTGGCGCTCGTCGCCGGGCGGGCGCTCTCGCTTGTGGTCGGGGGTGTTTCAGTAGACATGCGGCTCCGTAATACTCTGCGCTGGTCTGGGCCTCTGCGCTGGTCGGGTCGCGCGCTCGTGGCTGCGACAACCCATCAAGTGTATTCGGTGCGCCGGATGCCCGCCTGCGAGCTTCTCGTCTGCGCGGGGCCGAGCCGCGCGGCCTCCTTGTTGACACACAGATCGGCGAGCCTTCCTAGTCCACGGTCATACGTTGCCTGCCGGGTCAGCCGTCACGGTGCCGTCAGCCCGATCCATCTCCGGCCAGTCGATGGCGAACAGATCGGGGTTACCGGGGTTGCCCTTAATCGGAAACTGCGCGCCCGCGACGACGTGCTCGTAACGCGCCCGGGGAATTCGTTGGCCATTCTTACCGATCAGAGGCGCTAGCCCGGGGTAGGTGATCTGCATGATGACACCGAGCACCGGATCGCCGTTTGGCGCGGTGATGTTGCCGACGCTGAACGTCTGCTGCAGAATCGCCGTGCCGGGCTGACCTGTGCGGAGCATGCTTGCCCCACTCATGGCCCCGCCGACACCAGTGCCACCTTGAGTTCCGCTGGAAGGCAAATTGGCACCCGAGAGGCCACCGCCCGGCAGACCAACACCAGACGATCCGGCGTTGGGGATGATGTTCTCGAAATCTATGGCGAGCCTCCCTGGGTTGTTCGCATCGACTTTCACGAACACGGTGGACCCTGGAATGATCGCCCCCACAAGCAGGTACGGCACGGTCTGGTTGGTGACGATCGAGTACGCTTCCCGACCCGGCACCGCCACCTCGAGCTGAAACGAGATGATCGGATTGTTCTGAGTGTTGCCGTAACCGACATTCATCGTCGACATGCTCTGCACCGTGGCTGTGCCGTCGATGCCGCTTGCACGAAGATCGGGGGGCATGACCCGCGGTGTACCCACCGCCGAGAGACCGAGTGACAGGTTGCTTGCCACCTCACTACCCAGGCCTTTGATCAGATCGCGCAATGACATGGCTGACTCCTCGTTTGCGCAGCGGTCACCGCCCGGGTGGTCGGCTCGATCGTCTGCTGAGTCGAGAATATACGATCATTGCTCACTAAATGCTGTGAGTAATGCTCGCATGCGATTCGGGCCTAGTCAGATGGCTCCTCGGAGACGTCGGGGTCAGGCTCGGCGATCGGCTCGGGCTCGGCCAGGGCGGAGGGGCCCTCGGCGAGGAGAAGGGCAAACTGCTCGGCGTTGATGATGCGGAGGCCAAGGGCCTCGGCCTTGGGGAGCTTGGAGCCGGCGCCAGGGCCAGCAGCCACGAAGTCGGTCTTCTTGCTGACGGAAGAGGCCGCCTTGCCGCCGGCGGCGATGATGGCTTCAAGAGCACCCTCGCGGGTGAACCCTTCGAGGCTGCCGGTGGCGACGATGGTGAGCCCGTCAAGGGTTCCGCCGCCGCTTGTTGCCGCACCGGGGCCGGGATGACCGGGGGTGGTGAACTGCACGCCGGCGGCCGCCCAACGGTCGATGATCTCGACGTGCCAATCGACGGCAAACCAGTCGATGAGTGCGTCGGCGATGATGCCGCCCACACCGTCGACCGCCGCCAACTCGTCGCGGGTTGCGGCGCGGATGGCGTCGAGCGAACCGAAGTAGTCGGCGAGGGCGCGGGCGGCGACCGGGCCGACGTGGCGAATGCTGAGGGCGACGAGAATGCGCCACAGTGGGCTCGTCTTTGCCTTGCCGATGTTCTCGATGAGCTTGATGGCGTTGCTGGATGGAACGAAGAACTCGTCTCCGTCGAACGAAGTGGTCACCTCGGCCGAATGCGGCAGCGCGACGAACGGGCCGTCTCTCTTCTGCCGGCGACGACGGAACGGCGACTCGCGCTTCGGGCTGCCGCTGTCGTCGAGCTTCTCCATGCCGGTCTCCGAGTCGCGCACGACAGTGGTGATCGGAAAGATCTGTTCGACGGTCAGGTCGAACATGCCGGCCTCCGTGACGAGCGGCGGCTCTGCCGGCTCGACCGGCTGAGTGAGAGCGGCTGCGGCTACTTCGCCAAGTACCTCGATGTCGAGGGCACCGCGCGACCCGACGTGCTCCACCCGACCACGAACCTGCGCGGGGCAGCTGCGTGCGTTGGGACAGCGCAGGTCGATGTCGTTCTCTTTCGCCGGAGCCAGCCGGGTGCCGCACTCGGGGCAGAACTCCGGCATGACGAACTCGCGCTCGGTGCCATCTCGCAGTTCGACAACCGGGCCGAGCACCTCGGGGATGACGTCGCCGGCCTTTCGCAGAATCACGGTGTCGCCGATGAGCACGCCCTTGGCCTTCACCACATCTTGGTTGTGGAGAGTGGCCTGCCGCACTTCAGAACCAGCGACGCGTACCTTCTGCATCACCGCGAAGGGAGTGGCTCGGCCGGTGCGACCGACGCTCACAACGATGTCAAGCAGCTTGGTCTGCACCTGCTCGGGCGGGTACTTGTAGGCGATAGCCCACCGCGGAGCACGGCTGGTCGCGCCGAGTTCTTCGTGCAGTGCGAGCTCGTCGACCTTGACGACCACGCCGTCGATCTCGTGCTCAACGCTGTAGCGGTGCTCACCGAAATGCTGGATGAAGTCTGCTGCACCCTGCGCATCGGGCTTCACCTGGTAGTGGGTGCTCGTGGGCAGACCCCACGACTGCAGCAGGTCGTACACCGCCGATTGCGACGCCACGGGAGGGTTGGCCCACGCGCCGATACCGTGCACGAGCATCCGGAGTCGGCCGAGCCTCGCACGCATCAGAGCGAGCTGGTCGGGGTTCTTGCCCTCTGACTTCTGCCGGAGCGACCCGCTTGCCGCGTTACGGGCGTTCGCAAAAATGCGGTCGCCGGCTGCCATCTGTGCAGCGTTCAGTTCATCGAAAGCGGCGACGGGAAAGAAGATCTCGCCGCGCACCTCCATGAGCGCAGGAACCGGCGTCTTGCCTGAAGGCACCAGCCGGGTCGGGATGCCCGGAATGAAGGCCACGTTCTCAGTCACATCTTCGCCCACGACCCCATCACCGCGCGTCGCGGCAGAAACCAATTCACCGTCGATGTAGCGCAGGTTCATGGCGAGCCCGTCGATTTTGAGCTCGCACAGGTAGTGCACCGCACGGCCTGAGTCGCGCTCGACCTTCGTGGCCCACTCGGCGAACTCGTCGAGAGAGAAGACGTTGTCGAGGCTGAGCATGCGTTCGGCGTGCTCGACCGGCGAGAACAGTGTGGTCTCGGCGCGGCCACCGACCGTCTGGGTGGGGCTGTCTTGGCTCTGCAGCTCGGGAAAGAGCCGTTCGAGTTCGCCCAGCCGCTTCAGAAGGCCGTCGTACTCTTCGTCAGACGCAAGCGATGCGTCTTTGTCGTAATAGGCGTCTCGCAGCTCCTGGATGCGTGCCGTGAGACCGGCCCCCTCTGCCGCTGCTTGGTCGAGAGTGAGATCGTCTGCGGTGTCAGCCACGTCAGCTCCGGTCACGCGGTGACAGAGGCGTCGACGGACACTCCGGCAGACGCGTCGACGGGCAGTGCACTGACCGTGCGGTCG
The DNA here is from genome assembly GCF_035018625.1 of Subtercola sp. RTI3. Classification (NCBI taxonomy): domain Bacteria; kingdom Bacillati; phylum Actinomycetota; class Actinomycetes; order Micrococcales; family Microbacteriaceae; genus Subtercola; species Subtercola sp. RTI3. Next base: position 26,493 of record NZ_JASJXO010000047.1, read on the forward strand.
ATCGTGGTCTGGCCGAGCACCCGGGTGCCGATGTACACGACCGCGGTCTGCCCGGGCGAGACCCCGATGAGGGGCGAGTGCGGCCGGATGACCAGCTCGGGCGACCCGTCGACGCCGTCGAGCACCTGGGCAACCGCCGGCACGGGGTCGGCATGCGCACGAATCTGAACCTCACATTCGAACGCCACGTCAGGATGCTCGGGCGCAAGCCCAGCCCACGTGTAGCGTGAGCCGGCGATCTCGGCGATGGCGAGCGCCTCTTTCGGCCCCACCACAACCGTGTTGGTAGCGGGCTTCACCTCGAGCACGAAGCGCCGGCGACCGTCGTCGGCGAGTGTGCCGAGGTGTAGGCCTCGTCGCTGGCCCACCGTGAAGCTGTGAGCGCCCTCGTGGCTGCCCACGACCGTGCCGTCGCGTTCGACGATGTCACCGGTCGCCGTACCGACTTTGTCGGCCAGCCAACCGCGGGTGTCACCGTCAGGGATGAAGCAGATGTCATGGCTGTCTGGCTTGTTCGCCACGCTGAAACCGCGCTCGGCGGCCTCCGCGCGAACGAGCGCCTTCGACGGCGTCGCGCCGAGGGGAAACATGGAGTGCGCCAGTTGCTGCGCCGTCAGAACACCGAGCACATAGCTCTGGTCTTTCGCCCAGGCACTGGCGCGGTGCAGCTCGCGGTTGCCGTTCTCGTCAGTGAGAATCGTGGCGTAGTGGCCCGTGGCCACGGCGTCGAAACCCAGGTCGAGAGCCTTCTCGAGAAGGGCGGCGAACTTGATGCGCTCGTTGCAGCGCATGCAGGGGTTCGGCGTGCGGCCGGCTGTGTATTCGGCGATGAAGTCGTCGACCACATCGAGCTTGAACCGCTCGGAGAAATCCCACACATAGTAAGGAATGCCGATGATGTTCGCGGCACGCTGCGCGTCGGAGGAGTCTTCGATCGTGCAACAGCCGCGGCTGCCCGTGCGCAGGGTTCCGGGCATACGGCTGAGCGCGAGGTGCACACCGACGACGTCGTGCCCGGCCTCGACCGCTCGTGCTGCGGCCACGGCGGAGTCGACCCCGCCACTCATTGCTGCCAAAACTTTCATGTACCAAGTGTATGAGCCCCCGCTGACACGCGCGCCGGGTTGCCTCATCTGTGCACAACTGCGCGACACGCAACCCTGTGCACAGTTCTGACACCAAAGCCTCAGCCGCGTCGTCGACAATGAAACCATGTCGTTGCTTTCGAGCCCCACGCGCCCGACCCCGGTCGAGCCGCTCGAACGAGCCTCCGGGCGTCGCCCCGGGCATCCGGCGCTTGCCGCAGTCGTCGCAGCTCTCGCCGTCTTTCTCACGCTGATACTCGTGTTTCACCGGGCGATTCCGGATGTCGGCGGGGTGGGGCTCATCATCGACACGATCATCCCGTGGCTCGGCCTTCTCATCGTTCCGCTCGCCGTTCTCGGGCTGGTGGCCCGGCGTCGGTGGAGCCGTGCGGCCGTGCTCGTGCCGGTTTTCGCCTGGGCCCTGCTGTTCGGGTCTGCGACAGTGCCCCTCAGCTGGTCGGCCCCGGCCGCGAACACAGCCGCCGGCACGACCCTCACCGTGGCGAGCCAGAACATCGAGGCATCGTCGTCGACCGGCGACGAATCAGCGCTGACGCTTGCTGCAACCGGCGCCGATGTCATCGCGCTCGAAGAGATGACCGCACCCGACTTCACCACCGTGTCGTCAACGCTGGCCGAGAAATATCCCTATTCGTTCGGGGTGGGCACCGTCGGGCTGTGGAGCAAGTACCCGGTCGTACACGCCCAGCCGCTGCCGCTCGGCCTCGGTTGGAACAGGGCGCTGGCCGCCGATCTCGAAACACCGCAGGGCCTCGTGAGCATCTACGTCATCCATGCCGCGTCGGCCCGCCCCGGCGAGGTCTCCGACCGCGACTCCATGCTGAGCGCTCTAGCTGAGACGCTGCCGCGCGACGAGAACCAGCGCGTCATCGCGGTCGGCGACTTCAACGCCGCCCTCACCGATCGGGCGATGAGCGGCATCGAGGGTCAGCTCAGCGAGGCCAACCAGAGTGGCGGCTTGTTCGGCAACACCTGGCCGTCGAACATGCCGGTCACGCGGCTCGATCACCTCCTGCAACGCGGAATGCAGGTCACCTCCAACACCACCCTCAGCGCCGGCGCCAGCGACCACCGAGCCATTCTCACGGCTCTGAACCTCTGAGACACCAGGCCGGACCAACGCCTATCGCCTATCGCCTATCGCCGCGAATGCCCGCGTTCTAAGCTGGCGACATGACCGATGACGCTCCTCGCCTCGCCCAAGAAGAAGCCGCCGCCGCGGTCGAAGCCGCTCGCCGCGCCCAACAGGTGGCCGAAGCCGCTCTGAAGCGGGCCCAAGACGCCGTCGATACTGCGGCGGTCAACGCCGCAGCCGCTGCCGTCGCCGCCAGCCCCACCCCCGCTGCCAAACTCGGCCCACTCACCCCCGAAGCCGTCGACACCATTCGTGCCGGCTACACCTTTGAAGGAGCAGCCCTCGAGATGGGCGCCCTGGTCAACGGCGACGCCCAGCCGGCTGTTCAGGTGCGCATCCCCCTGGCCATGACGAACCGCCACGGACTGGTCGGAGGCGCCACCGGAACAGGCAAGACCAAAACCCTGCAGGTGCTCGCCGAGCAACTCGCCGCAGCCGGCGTTCCCGTCTTCGCCGCCGACATCAAGGGCGATCTCTCCGGCATCGCCTCCGCAGGCGAATCGAACGAAAAACTTCTCGCCCGCACGCAGGGAATCGGCCAGGACTGGCAATCGACAGCCACCCCGACCGAGTTCTTCAGTCTGGGCGGCATCGGCCGGGGCATCCCACAACCGCCGACGGCCGCGGAATCGTGAGCCTGCTCGAGGTACCGGGCGTTGCCGACAAACCGGCTCTGTTCGACCTTCCTGATGTGGCTGCTCGCCGACCTCTACAACGACCTACCTGAGGTGGGCGACCTCGACAAACCGAAACTCGTGTTCTTCTTCGACGAGGCGCACCTCCTGTTTCGGGGCGCCTCGAAAGACTTTCTCGACTCGATCACCCAGACCGTCCGGCTGATCCGCTCGAAGGGCGTGGGCATCTTCTTCGTCACGCAGACCCCGAAAGACGTGCCGGGTGAGGTTCTCGCACAGCTCGGGTCGCGCATCCAGCATCAGCTCCGCGCGTTCACGCCTGACGACGCGAAAGCCCTGCGCGCCACCGTCTCGACCTACCCGAAGTCAGGGTATGACCTGGCCGAGGTACTGCAGAACCTCGCGACCGGCGAGGCCATCGTTACCGTCATGAACGAGAAAGGCGCCCCGAGCCCCGTCGCCTGGACCCGACGGAGAGCGCCGCAGGGCTCCATGTCGCCGACTCCGGATGCCCAGATCGAGTCGCCCGTCACCGCATCGCCGCTCCTGGCCACGTACGGGCCGCTCGTCGACCGCGAGTCCGCCCGCGAAATGCTCACCGCCAAGCTGAACGCCGCCTCCGAGTCGGCCGCCGCCGCCGCTGACCTTTCAGACGTCTCCGACAGGCGAGACACCACTCGGCTACCCCTGTAGCTGCAGACCCGCACGCCGCGCACGAAGCGACCCGGCACGACGCGCCCCGAGCGGCCGATCGCTCTACGCCACCACCCGGTCGGCGAACCCGGCCTTCGACGCCCGCGCGACCGCCGCCGGCATCGCCCCGACGAGCGCATCCACATCGGCCACCGTCGTGCCGTGCCCGAGCGTCATGCGCAGCGCCCCGCGCGCCTCGAGTTCGGGCACGCCCATCGCGGTCAGCACGTGCGACACCTCAGGAACCCCCGCCTGGCACGCCGACCCAGTTGACACCGAAAACCCCGCAACATCGAGCAGAAAAAGCAGCGAATCGCCCTCGCAGCCAGCAAATGTGAAGTGCGCATTGCCCGGCAGCCGCCCATCGCGCGAAGGGTCGCCGCGCAGCACCGCCTCCGGCACACGGCTCAGGATGCCCGCCACCAGCCGATCGCGAAGCACCGCCAGCTCGTCGCCGAACTCGCTCAGGCCGTGCACGGCGGCACGGGCGGCGGCCGCGAACGCCGCGGCTCCCGCCGCATCCTGCGTACCGGAGCGCCCGCGCTGCTGCCCCCCGCCGTGAATCAGCGGCACCACTTCTGCGCTCCGTGACAGCAGCAGCGCCCCCACCCCCACCGGGCCGCCGATCTTGTGCGCCGACACGCTGAGCGCCGCCACCCCGAGCGCCCGAAAGTCGATCGGAACATATCCATACGCCGACACCGCATCGACGTGAACGGGCACCCCGAACCGCGCAGCCACCGCCGCCAGCTCGGCCACGGGCTGCAGCGTGCCCACCTCATTGTTGGCCCACAGAAAACTGACCAACGCGACATCTGTCTCTTATACACATCT
>NZ_JASJXO010000048.1:0-30192 GCF_035018625.1 Subtercola sp. RTI3
GCCATCATCAGACTCGCCAGCGACCGCGAAGACCTCGGCCCCGACCTCCGCCCCTGGATCAAAGAATTCGCCGAAGGATTGTGAAGCGCAGTCGGCTTTGTTGAGGGGTCGCGTGCTGCCTATCATTGCGTATGTTCGTTCCCAGCCTTGCCGACGGTGCCATTGCGCTTCGTCCCATACGAATCCGCGATTCTAAGGCGCTCGAGAACGAGCTCATTGCGAACCGGGCGTGGCTGCGCAAGTGGGAGGCCACCAGCCCGAACGCCCCGATGTCGTTCGACACTCGGGCGAGCATCCGGTCGCTGCAACAGAATGCACGGGCGGGGTTCGGGCTGCCATTCGTCATTGAGTACAACGGTGAGATCGCCGGTCAGCTGAACGTGTCGTCGATCAGTTACGGTTCGGTCTCATCGGCGAGCATCGGGTACTGGGTGGCTGAGCGGTTTGCCGGTCTGAACATCACGCCAACCGTTGTGGCGCTGGCCACCGACCACTGCTTCTACTCGGTGGGGCTGCACCGCATGGAGATCTGCATCAGGCCCGAGAACGCGCCGAGCCTGCGGGTCGTGGAGAAGCTCGGGTTTCGGTATGAAGGGTTGCGGCGGCGCTACATTCACATCAACGGTGACTGGCGCGACCACTTCTGTTTCGCGCTGGTGGGCGAAGAGCTGCCGGTGGGGGTGCTGAGGCGCTGGAAAGAGGCGTCGATCCCGCCCGGCCATGGCAGCGTGCCCGAAGCCGATCGGCTCGAGGCGCTGACGCCGATCGCCACGCGCCTGCGCTGAGGTCATGCGCCTCGCCAGATCGCGCGCGTGCTCCGAGACTCGGCCGAATGTGTGCCGAACAGGGGCTCTGCACCTGCGACACGCGCCCCCCGCTTGGAACCAATTCTGCTGTGAGCCTCATACCGTAGACCCATGACATCAGACTGGCTGGGCGGAGGCCTCATCGTCGGCCTTGCAGCCGTGCTCTGGCTGATCTACCTTGTCCCCACCTGGTTCAGACGCAATGAATACCTTGCAACAGAGCGCAATGTCGTGCGGTTGCAGCAGACGCTCCGTATTCTCGCCGAGACCGCCGAAGCTCCCGACGAGGTGCGGGCAGAGGCCAGCGCGCGAAGCGTAGTGGAGCAACAGCGCCTTCTGAAGAAAGTCACCGTGCAGAACACTCCTCCCGCCTTTCTTGCCGCGGCCAAAATTCGCCGGGCTCGCGCTGTCACCAGCGCCGTTCTGGTTCTCGCCCTCGTCGTCGCCGTGCTCGGCGGCATCCAGATCGCCGTCAACGGTGCCTGGGTGGTGCTCGTAGTGGGTATTGTCACTGCGACCCTCTGCCTCACGCGGCTGCGCCGATTGGCACGCGATGGCCGGGCCATCAAACTGCCGGTCTACGGGTCTTCGCTCACAAGCGTCTCGCGTCTGAACGCCGACGGTTCTGGCGTGTTCGACGGCGCCGACCTCCTCTCTGTTGAGGGGGCTCCGGATGCTCTCGCGGCGTTCGACGCGCTGAACGAGTCTGCTCCTTCAGGCTCGGCCCTCGCTGAGGCCTCCGCCGATTCAGGGTGGACCCCGGTGCCCCTCCCCAAGCCGCTCTACGCCGGACAACGCCGGTTCGTAGCGGCGACCCCCGTCATCGGGTACGCCGAGCAGACCGCGCAGCAGGCCGAAGAAGCGTTGCTCGCGGCGGCGGCGGCGTCGGAGCGCGCACTGCGGGCGGCGACGGCTCCGGCTGCTGTACCCGCCAGTGCTTCTGAGCCTGCTGCGAACGTGGCTGCCCGCGAAGAGCAGAGGTCGGGCATCCCGAGCCGTTTCAGCAGCATGGGCATCGTCGACGACACGGCCACAGGGTCGCTCGACGTCGATCAGGTTCTGGCGAGGCGTCGCGCGGGCTAGTCGTTGCGCCCAGGGCATTCTCGCCGTGACGCACAATTCGCTGTGAATGTGCTTGCGGCACCCTAACTAAACTTGTGTGTGGGAGGCATCGCAGCCGCCCAGACACGAGGAGTCAACTTCATGAAGTACAGATATCTCGGTAACAGTGGCCTCAAGGTCTCAGAGCTCACCTACGGAAACTGGATCACCCACGGGTCGCAGGTGGAGAATGACGCGGCGGTGAGCTGCGTGCGCGCGGCACTCGACGTAGGCATCAGCACCTTCGATACGGCCGACGTATACGCAAACACCCAGGCTGAGGTTGTGCTCGGCGACGCGCTGAAGGGCGAGCGCCGCGAATCGCTCGAGATCTTCACGAAGGTCTACGGCCCTACGGGGCCGAAGGGGCACAACGACACCGGCCTCAGTCGAAAGCACATCACCGAGTCGATCAACGGGTCGCTGAAGCGACTGCAGACTGACTACGTCGATCTCTACCAGGCGCACCGGTACGACGTCGAGACGCCTCTCGAAGAGACCATGCAGGCGTTCGCTGATCTCGTGCGTGCGGGCAAGGTGCTGTACATCGGTGTCAGCGAATGGAACGCCACCCAGCTGAGGGAGGGCCACGCGCTGGCCGAGCAGCTGGGCATCCAGCTCATCTCGAACCAGCCGGAGTATTCGATGCTCTGGCGGGTCATCGAGGCTGAGGTGGTGCCGGCCTCACGTGAGCTCGGTATCTCGCAGATCGTCTGGTCGCCGGTTGCACAGGGCGTACTGAGCGGCAAATACGCCGTCGGCGCCGAATTGCCCGCAGGCAGCCGCGCTACCGACAGCAACGGCGGCGCAGACATGATCAAGCGCTGGCTGACGGATGATGTACTCACCGCTGTGGCAGGCCTCAAGCCTGTCGCCGACGAGCTCGGCCTCACCCAGGCGCAGCTGGCGCTCGCGTGGGTACTGAGCAATGACAACGTGGCGTCGGCCATCATCGGTGCGTCAAAGCCTGAGCAGGTGAAGTCGAACGCTGAGGCCTCCGGTGTCTCGCTGCCGTCCGAGGTGCTCACTCACATCGATGCGGTCATCGGTTCTCTCGCCGAGAAAGACCCAGCGCTCACGCAGATGCCGAAGGGCCGTCAGGTCTGAGGTTCGAGGGTCTCGGTTTCAATTGCGGCACCGTCTCGTGATACTCTTCGTAAGCAGTTTTCGGGGCTATGGCGCAGTTGGTAGCGCGCCTCGTTCGCATCGAGGAGGTCAGGAGTTCGAATCTCCTTAGCTCCACTGCAAAGAAGGGCCCGCTCACTGAGCGGGCCCTTCTGCTTTTGTGTGCGGCCACTAAAAGTGGTGCACCATGACTGCGGCTCTGACACAGACCCCTCCCGTGATGACACACTGAGATCGGCACTTCCCAATTGCCCCTTTGTATATAGTTCGTTGGTAGGGCTGCCGGGATACGGAGGACCGACATGAGCACAGTAGATCCACTGGAAGCGCGTCGGAGCCGTGAAGTTGCGCGAATCGGATCCCCAGCCGCAGCCGTGGCCATTGTGGTCGGGCTCGTCATGATCGCGGGTGGCGGTGCTCTCGAGGCGCGTGGGGCCCGGCACCATCTTGTTCGCCGGCCTTTCTCTGGGCGCGTGGTGGGTCACAGCGTCGCTCGCCGACGCGGGCGCGCTGTGGCTTGTCCCGGTGGGCGCTGCTGCGGTTGCGGCAGCGATGTTCGGGGTCGGGGTCACGAACCGGATGCGCCGGCGATCGCGCTTCGACGTGCTTGGCCAACTCGTGACGCACGGGCGGATCGCGGCTGGTGTGATCGTCGAGATACCGCAGATCGACCCGTCTTCTGGCGGCCTCATCGGTCAGCTGACGGTGAAGTTCGCCGATGCGGGCGGCGTGGATCGCTGGGTGACGAAGAGCGGGCAATGGAAGCGCCACGATCTCCCTCTGACGGGAGATGCTGCCCTCGTTCTCTACGATCCCGAGCGACCGGCCGACACCTCGCGAATGTGGGTGGGGCCGGCATCATCGACTAGCGCTGCAGATTTCGCTCGCTGGCACCCATGACACCCGTGGGTTGGTCAACTATTGCGCGGTCACCCTGAACACGATCGCCTGCTCAGGGGCGAGCGGGGGCGCGGCGAAGCCGACCTCTGCGAGAGCCCGACCCGTGAGCGTGAGTGAGCCGCCGAGAAGCCACGGAGGGAGAACCGCGGCGAAGTACCGGGGTTCTGCGCCGATGTCGAGTACCGACACGGTGTAGTTGGTCTCGGGGTCGAGGCCTGGCAGTTGCACAGGGTCTGGCAGGGCATCCCGTTGCGCCGCCATCGCGACAATGGCGAAGACGGCGTCGGTTTGGGTGCTGTTGACGACCCCGTGCACCCACAGTGCGGGATCTGCCCGGTCGGCCCGCACGACAGTTCCCGAGTGGATGATCGGCCGCACCTCTTTATAGGCGGTCAGCCAGCGCGCCACCTGGGCAAGCTCGTGTTCGGTGGCCTCGAGGAGGTTCCATTCGATGCCGGCCCACCCGAAGAGCGCGGTTGCGAACCGGAATGCTGGTGCGTGGGTGCGGCCTGTGGTGTGAGCGGTGGGTGCACCGAGGTGCACGCCGAGCAATTCGGGCGGCAGCAGCAGCGATGAGTAGCGGTAGATCGACTGGCGTTCGAGTGGGTCGTTCGTGTCGCTGGCCCACACTCGGTTTGTGCGTTCGAGAATGCCCAGGTCGATGCGAGCCCCACCAGAAGCGCACGACTCGATTTCGAGCCCAGAGTGCCTTTGCCGCAACACGTCCATGAGGCGATACGTGGCCAGCGTCTGCTCATGGGAGCGGGTCACCGGTAGGTCGCGATTGTGATCCCACTTCAGGTAGCTGATGGCGTATTCGCTGAGCAGGGCATCGAGTGCGGCGAAGATGGCAGCGAATGCGTCGGGATTGGTGAGATCGACTACGAGCTGGTTGCGGGCGAGCAACGGTGTTGATCGGTGCGGTTCTGTGAGGATCCACTCCGGATGATCGCGCGCCAGCTGTGAATCGAGGTTGACCATCTCGGGTTCGACCCAGAGCCCGAAGTCGAGGCCAAGACCGATGACGTAGTCGATGAGCGGGCCGAGGCCGTTCGGCCAGCGTTCGGTATCGACAGCCCAGTCGCCGAGGGCGCGCTGGTCGTCTGTGCGGCCAGACATCCAGCCGTCGTCGAGAACGAACCGTTCGACACCCGCTCTCGCGCCCGCATCGGCGAGGCGGCGAAGGGTGACTTCGTTGTGGTCGAAGTACACGGCCTCCCAGGTGTTGAGAATCACCGGGTGGGCCCGTTCGGCGAACCCGTGTTCGCGTCTCAGAAAACGGTGGAAACGAGCCGAAGCGGGGTCGAGGCCGTCGCGCGACCAGGCGGCCGAGACCCACGGACTGGTGTAGCTCGCGTCGAGACCGAGCACTACTTCGCGTGGTGCGAGCAGTTCACCGGCGCCGATGAGGGAGATTCCAGAGATCTGGCGTTCGACCCAGATGCGCTGACTGCCGCTCCAGCCCAGGTGCACAGCCCACACTTCGCCGTGGCGAAAACCGAAAGCGGGGGTGCCGGCGATGGTGAGAAAGGATGCGTCGTGGCCTGGCCGGCCGTGACGCGATTCCCGCAGCCACGCTCCGTTCTGAAGAGGTGTGCGCTGCGGGCGGCGTTCGCCTGCCCAGTGCCCCGAAAAATCGAGTACCTCTGCTGCGCGGGCGGGCAGGGGTAGTACGACACTGAGCTCATCGAGTTCGAATGCCTGAGCCGAGCGATTGACGACAGATGATCGGGTGCGCAGCAGGCCTTCGGCGGTCAGCTGGAATTCGACGGTCACTTCGAGTGACGGGGTGTGGGCGGGTGTGGCAGCGGATGCGTCGGCATGGGTGACAGCATGGGCGGCAGCGACCACAGCGCTGGTGAGCGTGAACCGCACGACCCTCGCATCGCCGGTATCGACCGCAACGAGTTCGAGCGGGGCCACCGGGTGGTTGCCAGAGAGCGCCGGCCGGCCCAGCCAGGCGGTGTCGAGCATGGGGAAGATGAGGGGGCGGATCGGAGAATCGACGGCGGCGTTCGATGACGCCGGTATCTGGGCGTCGGCGAGTTGTTCGAGCTGCGAGGCTGTCAGCTCGCCGAGATCTGCGCCCCAGTGTATGAACGATGGCACGGAGGTGGATGACGGTTGAGATGGGTTTACTTTACGGGGATCGACTGTGCTTTGAGGGCGGCGATCGTCTTGGTCTGCCCTGAGTTCAGAGCGTCAAGCAACGTGCCGCTGCCACCGATTGCTGCGGCGAATCCGTCGGAGACATCGCTGTAGGTCTGCGTCATGGTTGGGCCCCACGTGAACGGGCTGATGACCTTGGCCTGATCTGAGAACAGCTGGTAGATCTTCTGGTTGCCGTAGAAGGGTACGCCTTCAGACAGAGCGGGAAGCGTCGCGCCGGTGCTGCTGGCGGGGAACAGGTTCGCCTCGGTGTTCAGTGCGGTGAGCGCCTCGGTGCTGGTGTTCAGCCACAGCAAGAACTTTGCTGCCTCGGCGGGGTGCTTCGAACCTTTGAAGACAACGCTCGACGAGCCGCCCCATGCACCAGAAGTCGCAGCAGACGTGCCCCACTGCGGCATCGGTGCCACGGCCCAGTCGCCAGAGGTGCTGGGTGCACCGCTCGAGATGGTGTTGGCGCCCCAGACCGCAGAGACCCACGTCCAGTCGGCGCCCGTGTCGTAGGCGTTGTTCCACTGATCGGTGAAGCCGGGGATGGTCGAAACGAGCTGCTTGTCGAGAAGCCCCTGCCAGTAGTTCGCGACCTTCGTGGAGGCGTCAGAGGTGAGGTTCACGTTCCAGCTCCCATCCGCCGTGCTGAACCACTGTCCGCCGGCCTGCGACACGAGACCGGCGAACCAGTTCACATCGCCCTTCGGGAAGTTGGTGATCTGGGCGCCGAGCGCCTTGATCTTCACCGCGTCAGCGGCGTACTCGTCCCAGGTGGTGGGAACGGGAATGTTGTTCTTCTCGAAGAGGTCTTTGCGGTAGTAGAGCGCCATGGGGCCCGAGTCTTGCGGAATCGCGTAGACCGAGTTGTCTTCGCCGAAGGTGACCTGATTCCACAGGCCGTCAGAGAAGTCTGCCTTCGCTGCCTGAACACCGTCGCACGCGGCGATGTTCGCGAGGCCATCCTGAACCCGGAAAGCGGGCAGGGTGTCATATTCGACCTGGCCGATGTCGGGGGCGTTGCCGGCCTTCAGCTGGGTGAAGAAGTTCTGGTAGGTTCCGCTGTTGCCGTTGGGCACGGTCGAAACGGTCACCTGGATGTTCGGGTTGGCCTTGTTCCAGATGTCGACGACCTTGTCCATCCCGGGAACCCAGGTGGTGAAGCTCAGGTCGACTTTGCCGGTTGAAGCGGCGCAGTCAGAGGCTGCGGCGCTGGAGGAGTCGCTTGACCCTCCAGCCGAGCAGCCCGCGAGGGCGAGCATCGCTGCGGTCGCGACTGCGGCCACGCGAATGTATTTCAGTGCCATGTGATTGTCCATTCAGTGAGGGTTGTGACGGAGAAGGGTTCCCGGTCACGGTCAAACGCCGTTGTTTTAGTGCTGCTTCCTCTGGCGTGTTACTTCAGTCCTCCGGCTCCCAGTCCGTTGCGCCAGAATCTCTGGAGGCTCAGGAATGCGACGAGAAGAGGAACGATCGACACCAACGCGCCCACGATGACAAGGGTGCGGATGTCGGGTATCTGGCTCACCTGCGAGTTCCAGGTGTAGAGACCGAGCGTCACGGGGAACAGCGTCTGATCGCGCAGCATGACGAGCGGCAAGAAGAAGTTGTTCCAGATCGACACGAACTGAAACAGGAAGATGGTCACGAGGGCGGGCGACATGAGACGCACAGCGACAGTGAAGAAGGTTCGAATCTCACCTGATCCGTCGATGCGGGCGGCCTCGATGATCTCGTCTGGCACGCTCGAGGCCGCGTAGATGCGGCTGAGATACACGCCGAACGGGCTCACCAGACTGGGCAGGAAGACCGCCCAGAAGGTGTTGGTCAGCTGCACCTGGCTGAAGATGAGAAACAGCGGCAACGCGAGCGCCGTGGCGGGTACGAGTACACCGCCGAGCACGGTGTTGAAGATGAGTTCCCGACCGCGGAACTGGTATTTCGAGAGAGCGTACCCGCACATCGCGGCGAGAATTGTGCCGAGGCCACCGGCCACCGTTGCGTAGACGATGCTGTTGAGCATCCATCTCGGAAAGACACCTTCGTTGTAGGTGAACAGTTTCACCACGTTGTTGCCGATATCGGTGAGCGAGCTCGGCGTGAACCACAGTGAGAACGTGGAGTTGAAGTTGCCGAGGGTCTTCGTCGACGACACAAGCAGCCACCAGATGGGCAGCAAGAAGTACAGAGTGAAGGCGCCCATGATCACCATGGCGGCGCTTCGGGACAGACGGCTTTCCCGAGGGGCGCCACGAGAGCCGCGGGCGCGTTTCAGGGTCGAGGTCGAGGTGGTCACAGTGCTGCCCTCCGCTGGGTCAGTCGCAGAACTGCGAACGACAGGATGAACGTGGCGATCGCGAGTACGACCGAGAAAGCCGCTGCGAGGTTGAGGTTCGGTACAGCGGCCGTGGTGTAGACGAGAAGGTTCGGAGTGAACGTGCTCGTGATTGACGAGGTGAACTGTTTGAACACCTGCGGTTCGGTGATGAGCTGCAGTGTTCCGATCACAGAGAAGACGGCGGTCAGCACGATGGCGGGCATGACGAGCGGAATCTTGATCGACCAGGCGATACGCATCTGAGAGGCGCCATCGAGGCGGGCAGCTTCATACAGCTCGCCTGGAATGGCGAGCAGCGCTGAGTAGATGATGAGCATGTTGTAACCCACGTACACCCAGGTCACCACATTCGCGATCGCCCAGAGCACCGTACCGCCGTCGAGCAGATTGACCTGCGAGGTGACGAATGAGAACGGAGAGAGCGAGGGGGAGTAGAGGTAGCCCCACATGATCGCGGCGATGACACCCGGCACGGCGTAGGGGGCGAAGAACGCGAGCCGGAAGAATTTCTTGCCTTTCACCAGCGGCGAGTCCAAGAGGAGGGCGAACAGCAACGCCAGCCCGAGCATGATGGGCACCTGCACGACGCCGAAGGCCAGCACTCTCAGAATCGACGACCAGAACTCACCGTCTTGAAAGACGAGAAAGTATTGCGAGAGGCCGCCGAATTCGAGGTGCGGCACGCCGAACGTACCTTCGCGCCGGATGACCTGCAGCGACTGGATCACGGCGTAGATCACTGGTACGAGGTAGAAAGCAGCGAACAACAACCCGAACGGCAGAATGAGAATGGCAATTGCTCGCTTGTTGCGAAGCCGCTTTCGGGGCCTGGTGCGCGCTGCGGCTGGCGCTGGCGCCACCCCAGACAGAACCGAAGTGCTCATGATGTCTCCTTTTTCTGGCGCACGATCTGTACCCCGCCTGAGGCGACGACGCCTCTGGTCACGATGTCGATCTCGGTGACGAGGTCGTATCCGGCAATCGAATGCTCGACATCAGCGTTCGTATGGTTGATCACGAAAACGTAGTCGTGCTCTGCCCCTGAACGGCGAACAACCTCGACCCCGGAGGTGACGGGCGCGACGGCCACTGCCCCGGATTCGGAGACCGCGCGGTGGAGTTCTTCGGCGAGGGCGATCGAGTCAAGACTCGTCGCAAGGTAGCGCGCTACTCCTTTGCCGAACACGTTGCGGGTCACTGCCGAGACGCCGATCAGCGGCCCTTCGAGGTAGGTTGCGGTCGATTCTGCGCCCTCGAGGTGCAGCAATTCTGTCCAGAGGGAGGCTGTGCCACCGTCGCTCAGCGCCACCGAATCGTGCGGGGCGATGGGGTAGAACTCTTCGCTCGAGATGCCGGTGACCGCGCGGAACGCACCCGGGTAGCCGCCGGGGCGCACCTCGTCGTGCTCATCGACGATACCGCTGAAGAAGGTGATCACGGCGTGACCACCGTTTGCGACGAAGTCGGTGACGACGCGAGCGTCACTGTCCGATACCAGGTACAGGCTGGGTACGTGGCACCGATGGCGAGCAAGGCCTCATACGTCTGATGCACCTGTTCGAGGTAATGGAGGTCAGTCGACGGATGCGCCTCCTGATCGGTGGCCCACCACGCTTCCCAGCTGAACACGAACGCGATGTCAGAGCGAACGACAGAACCTGCCACTTCGCCGAGTCGGTGCATGAGAGCGCCGAGCTCAACGACTTCGCGCCAGACCCTGCTGTCAGTGCCGCTGTGGGGAAGCATCGCAGAGTGGAACTTCTCGGTTCCTTTCACCGACGCCCGCCATTGAAAGAAGCAGACGCCGTCTGCCCCTCTGGCGACGTGGGTGAGGGAATTTCGCATCATCTCGCCCGGGGCCTTCGCGCGGTTTCGCGGCTGCCAGTTCACGGCACTCGTCGAATGCTCCATGAGCAACCAGGGCTTGCCGTCTGCGAGCCCGCGGGTCGCGTCGGCGGAGAACGAGAGTTCGCGGTGCGGAACGCTCAAACGGTGGTCGAGGTAGTGGTCGTTCGCGACGATGTCCATCTCGGGGGCCCAGCGCCAGTAGTCCTGCGTTTTGATGTGAGCCGTGACCATGAAGTTCGTCGTCACTGGAATAGTGCTCGATGAGCGGATGATCTCCGCTTCTGCGCGGAAATATTCGAGTAATTCATCAGAACTGAATCGAAAGAAGTCCAGCTGCTGCGAGGGGTTGATGAACGAGAGCGTGTCACGCGGAGGCAGAATCTCTGACCACTGTGCATAGTGCTGGCTCCAGAACGCGGTACCCCAGGCCTCATTCAGGGCTTCGATGCTCGTGTATTGGCGCTCGAGCCACACACGAAAGGCGGCCGCAGAAACGTCGCAGTAGCACAGAGCATTGTGGCAGCCGAGCTCGTTCGACACATGCCAGAGCACCACTGCAGGATTCGATCCGTACCGTTTGACCGTTGCCCGAACGAGCGTCATGGCGTGCTCTCGAAAGACGGGTGAGCTGGGGCACCATGCTTGGCGACCACCCGGCCATCGGGTGGTGCCGTCGCTCACCTGAGGAAGCATCTCCGGATGCAGCGTGGTGAGCCACGGCGGAGGCGACGATGTTCCAGTGCCGAGATTGACGCCGATGCCGTTCTCGTGCAGAAGCGCGATGATTTCGTCGAGATCGTCGAAGTGGAACTCGCCCCGGCGAGGTTCGATGTGCGACCAGCCGAAGATGTTGATGGCGACGAGATTCACGCCTGCTTCACGCATGAGGCGAACGTCTTCGCGCCACACCTCTTTGCCCCACTGCTCGGGGTTGTAGTCACAACCGAAGACGAGACCGTCCGTGCCGAGCCCGAGTGGGCTGGGGCGGTGGGCTTCGGTTGAGTTCACTGGTTCCTCGACTTCGTTGGCGTGAGAGCGGCGACACAGACAGCGAGAGGGCAGCACTGTGAAGGTTCACAGAGCACCGGGGCGAATGCCGCTGGCGTGATCTCTGTGAACGTTCCCAACCATAAACAGAGACGTGCGGCGATGTCAAATTTTATTGGTTCGAGGCGGTACAGTGACTCCCATGGCACGTGACAGGTCGCTCCCTCGCAGAGCGACGATCCATGACGTGGCAGCCGTGTCTGGTATCTCCCGCGGCACCGTCTCGCGGGTTCTGAACGGCGAGCCCTACGTCTCCGATCGCGCCCGTGAAGCCGTCGAAGCTGCCGTGCGCGAGGTTGGCTATGTACGCAACACGGCGGCCCGAAATCTTGTCACTCAGCGCTCAGGCGCCATCGCGCTCATTGTGCACGAGCCTCATTCGCTGGTGCTCGAAGACCCCAATATCGGAAACATTCTGCTGGGTACGAACGCTGTGCTCTCTGAAGCCGACTACCAGATGGTCACGCTCATTCTCGACTCCGTACGTGACAGCGAGAGAGTCGCCGAGTATCTGCGCGGTGGCTTCGTCGACGGAGCGATCATCCTGTCTGCCCGTGTTGGCGACCCGATTGCGCTCGCGGTCGCAGAGCTCGGCATTCCCGCGGCGTTCGTCGGGCATCCGCCGAACGCTCCCGAGATTCCGTTCATCGGCATCGACAATCTCTCGGCTGCCCGGGAGATCACCACGCGCCTGGTAGACACCGGCCGAACCAAAATCGGTATGGTTGCCGCGGCGTTGGATCGCGACTCGGGTCAAGACCGTCTGGCGGGCTTCATTGAAGCTCTCGGCAAACAATTCAACCCCTCTCTCGTCGTCGACTATCCGTTGTACGCCTACGACACTGGTGCCGAAGGCATGCGGGAGCTCCTTCGACGGGAGCCTGCCATCGACGGAGTGTTCGCCGCGTCTGACGCCGTGGCTGCCGGCGCGATGGACGTGTTGCGAGACGCCGGCCGCAGCGTGCCGGGAGACGTGGGAATTGTCGGCTTCGACGACAGCTCGTGGGCCATCAGATGTCATCCCATGCTCTCAACCGTGCGGCAACCGGCGTACGAACTCGGGCGCCAGGCCGCCCTGCAGGTACTCAACCAGCTGAGGGGCGGGCCGCGCCCGAGCGGCGGAACCCTGCTGCAGACCGAAGTGGTGTGGCGCGACTCGGCGTAGCGTCGAGCAATGTCGCCGTTCAGGTGGAAGGTATTTGGCTCCGCTGGGAGTTTCGTCTCTAGGCCGCAGTCTCGAACGCTGACCGCCTGACGTGATCGCGGGCATGCTCGACGGCGTCATCGAGGCTGGTGAAGAGGTGTTTGTGGTCGCGCAGCGCGCTGAGTACCCCGACTCTGGTCGCGAGCCGAAGGTGTTCAGGCCGGATGCCTTTGATGAGCACAGTGATTCCACGGCGTTCCAGCCCCCGGATCATTTCGGTGATAACCCGGGCTCCGGTGGCGTCGAGTACCTGGAGCTGGGACATGCGAATGATGACCACAGTGACGTCGCTGATTCTGGTCACGCGCTCGAGCATTCGGTCGGCGGCACCGAAGAAAAGAGCGCCGTCCAATCGGAAGAGGGCGATGTGTCTATCTTCGGGTTGCGCGGGGCTGGGGGGTTCTTCCCGGTGCACGCCGCCGGATTTTGCGAGTGCGCGGAGCGCGAAGAACGCTGCCACCGCGATTCCGATTCCGACTGCGGTGATGAGGTCGAATGAGACGGTGATGATCGCCGTAATGGCGAAGATGATGGCATCGGAGCGGGTGGATCCGAGAACGCTTCTTACGGTGGCGATGGAGATCATGCGGGCGGCGGTGATCATCAGCACGCCGGCAAGTGCGGCGAGCGGGATCTGTGACACAACCCCGGTCGCGAGAGAGACGATTGTGAGAAGTACGAGGGCGTGAACAATGGCGGCGACTCGGGTTTGGCCGCCGGATCGAATGTTCACGGCAGTGCGAGCGATTGCGCCGGTCGCGGGCATGCCTCCCAGCAATCCGGAGGCAATCGATGCGAGTCCCTGACCGACGAGTTCACGGTCGGCGTTGTATGGGCCGGTATCCGAGATCGAGGCCGCGACCCGAGCGGAGAGCAATGACTCGATCGCGGCCAGCGCGGCGACGGTGAAGGCGGGCCCGATCAGCGCGCCGGCGTTGTCGAAGCTTGGCAGCGTTGGTGTCGGCAACGAGCCCGGTAGCAACCCGATGCGAGCGAGCGGCAGGTGCAGGAGTGCGGCACCGATGGCAACGACGATGATCGCGATGATGGAGCCGGGGAGTTGGCGATTGATTTTCGGCGCGATGATCATGATCACGCCGACCAGCAGTACCGAGAGGATCGGCCAGACCACGGTTGCCGGGTTGACGTGGGCGAACGATTGAACCGCAGAGACGACCGCATTGCTGCTGGCTCCGGGTTTGCTACCTACGGCTGAAGGTATTTGTTGGAGAAAGATGATGACTGCGATGCCGAGGGTGAAGCCTTCGATCACGGGCCACGGAATGTACGAAACGACACGGCCTATTTTGAGTACGCCGGCAGCGGTGACCACGATTCCGGCCATCAGGCTGACGACGGCGACCGCCGCGACGCCGTGGGCTGCAACCACGGGGCCGAGGACAACGACCATCGCGCCGGTGGGACCAGAAACCTGAATGTTGGAGCCGCCGAACACCGCGGCGACGATTCCGGCGACGATGGCAGTGATAAGCCCCGCCTCTGCCCCGGCACCCGAGCTGACTCCGAACGCCAATGCCAGCGGGAGAGCGACGATGCCCACGGTGATTCCGGCAACGAGGTCTGCCCGCCAGGTGCGCTTGACTGACCGGTAGTCCTTCCAGCTGGGCAGCAGGGAGCCAAGATAACGGGTGGGCATCACGTGACGTCGCCTACGTCATCGACGGCCTGAGAAACGGGGATGCCGGGCAGGTTCACTGTGGAGTCCAACTGTTGCTGCGTGTTGTGCAGGATCTCGACGAGCAGCGCTCTCGAGATAGCGAGCAAGTCGGCGACTTGAGGGTACGCGAGCCGGTAGAACACCTGACTCGCCCTTCTTTCGGCGACCACGAGGTTGTGCCGACGCAAGACAGAAAGGTGTTGCGACAGGTGGGAGGCTTCCAATCCGGTATCTGTGAGAAGGGCAGATACTGAAACGTCTGGAGATGCCGACAACACTTCAAGCACACGTATCCGCACGGGATGCGCAAGCCCTTTGAAGAGGTTGGCTTTCACTTCATAGAGCGGCCGGTGCGTAGTAGCGAATTGATCCATTGGGCTAGATTTCCACGATGTGACGACTTCATCAACTCGAAACTCCAGCGACATCGCGGTGGAGCCGATCGGGGCTTCCACCGGTGTGCTTTCGACTTCCATTTCTCTCCTGTAGTGTTGACTTTATAAATTCATCATATCGTGAATTAGAGCAGCTTGGTTGCATCACTGAATGCACTAACCGGGGAGCACACCGATGTCCAGCGCAACCGTCCAGCCCAACACCTCTGAGCAAGCTGTTCCGGATCAACCGGAAGATATCCGCCACAGGGGGATTCTTGTGCGTTGGATCACGTCGACCGACCACAAGGTGATCGGGTACATGTACCTGATCGAATCGTTCCTGTACTTCTGTTTCGGCGGCGTGATGGCGCTGATCATTCGCGCTCAGCTCTTCGAGCCCGGGTCACAACTTCTCGCCACTAAAGACCAGTACAACCAGCTTTTCACCATGCACGGCACCATAATGCTGTTGATGTTCGCCACACCCTTGTTCTCGGGGTTCGCCAACTTCTTGATGCCATTGCAGATCGGCGCCCCCGATGTCGCCTTTCCGCGACTGAACGCGTTGGCGTTCTGGTTGTACACCTTCGGCAGCGCCATCGTCGTCGGTGGGTTCCTCACCCCTCAGGGCGCGGCTTCTTTTGGCTGGTTCGCTTACGCGCCGTTATCGAGTGCGACGTTCTCACCCGGAGACGGAGGGAACCTCTGGGTCTTCGGTCTCGTGCTCAGTGGGTTCGGCACGATCCTCGGAGCAGTGAACTTCATCACCACGATCATCACCATGCGTGCTCCAGGCATGACGATGTTCCGGATGCCGATTTTCGTCTGGAACACTCTCGTAACATCCATTCTGATTCTGATGGCCTTCCCTGTGCTCGCGGCCGCATTGGCGGGCCTCGGCATCGACCGGGTCTTCGGCGCCCACATCTACGATGCAGCGACCGGTGGTGTGTTGCTCTGGCAACATCTGTTCTGGTTCTTCGGCCATCCCGAGGTCTACATCATCGCTCTGCCCTTCTTCGGCATCGTGTCGGAAGTGTTTCCCGTTTTCAGCAGAAAGCCGATTTTCGGCTACAAGACCCTGATCTATGCGACCATCTCCATCGGCGCGCTCTCGATCACCGTGTGGGCGCACCACATGTATGCGACGGGGTCTGTTCTACTGCCGTTCTTCTCGCTGATGTCTATGCTGATCGCCGTTCCGACCGGGGTTAAGATCTTCAATTGGGTCGGCACGATGTGGCGCGGATCTGTGACTTTTGAGACTCCGATGGTCTTCGCGATCGGCTTTCTGATCACCTTCACATTCGGCGGTCTCACGGGGGTCATTCTTGCCTCGCCGCCCCTGGACTTCCATGTGACCGATACGTATTTCGTCGTCGCTCACTTCCATTATGTGATCTTCGGCACGGTGGTCTTCGCTATGTTCAGCGGCTTCTACTTCTGGTGGCCCAAGTGGACGGGCCGCATGCTGAATGAAAAGCTCGGGAAGTGGCACTTCTGGCTTCTGTTCATCGGCTTCCACACCACGTTCCTTATCCAGCACTGGCTCGGCGTTGTCGGCATGCCACGTCGGTACGCCACCTACTCAGCCGTCGATGGCTTCACCTGGATGAACCAGATCTCCACCATCGGGTCGGCGATTCTCGCTCTTTCCATGCTGCCTTTCTTTCTGAACGTGTACCTCACCCGGAAGTCACCGAAAGTCACCGTCAATGATCCCTGGGGGTTTGGTCGGTCACTTGAGTGGGCAACATCCTGCCCTCCGCCGCGCCACAATTTCACAACCATTCCCCGAATTCGCTCTGAATCGCCTGCGTTCGACCTCAACCACCCCGAGGCAGGCGTACCCGTCGGTGTCGGCCCGCTCCGCGACGCACCCGATGCACCAACAGCCGATGTAGCCAGTCGGAAGATCACGTAATCGCGCACGAAGGAGTTCGACCATGAACAACACGGATTCGCTCGCGATGACTCTCGACGAAGCGATCCTGATAGAGGATCAGTTCGATCGCGGCAAACTAGACCCGCTCCTGTGCGGCACACGAGAACTGATCAACGAGGCTCGTCGTGTGAAACTCGACGCGGCAACACAACTGCCGAAACCGCGACCTCCACAGGAGCATCCCAAACGTCGTATCCACCGCGCAGCAATCGGCTGTCTGATCGGAATGGTAGGTATCTTCGCCGGAGCGTACTTTGTCTTCATGGTCGCGCTGCACGTCACGAAATAGGCTCGATGTCGGGTGGGTGGGGATACGGCACTGCGTTGCCGCCCGCCGGGAGCCCAAGCCGGCTGTTCTCAACCGTGCGGCAAACGCGGTGTACGAACTCGGGCGCCAGTTCGCCCTGCAGGTACTCAACCAGCTGAGGGCGGGGTGACCTCATGCTGTGTCAACCCCCAGGTGCGCGACCAATCCGCACGGCAGGCTTTTTCGAAGAACCACTGATGCCTCTGCCACGTCGGCAGACTCTGAAAGGATTTCGAAAATGCCAGAGATCACCGCCCACCATGGGCTCTTCAAAAACACGAACCTCCACGTTGACGACACCGGCGGATCGGGCCGGGCCGTTGTACTCATCCACGGGTGGCCGCTGTCGGGCGCGTCGTGGTCTGAGCAGGTGCCGGTGCTGCAGGAGGCCGGCTACCGCGTCATCACGTATGACCGCCGCGGTTTCGGCCGCAGTGACAAGCCGCTCACCGGCTACACCTACGACACGCTCACCGAAGACCTCTACACGCTATTGACCGAGCTCGACCTGACCGATGTCACGCTGATCGGCTTCTCGATGGGTGGCGGCGAAGTGGCCCGCTACTTCTCGAAGTACGGCGCCGAGCGCCTTCACAGCGTGGTGTTCGCCTCTGCCGTGCCCCCGTACCTGCTGAACACGCCCGGCAACCCAGACGGCCCGCTCACTGCGGCTGCCGCCGCGCAGATGACGGCTGGTCTCACGGCGAACCAGGAGTCGTTCTACGACGACTTCACCACGCAGTTCTTTTCGGTCGACGGCGTGCTGAAGGTCACTGAACAGCAGCGGCAGGATGCCCTGGCCCAGGCCCTGCAGTCGAGCAAGGTTGCCGCACTGGCGTGCATGACCGCCTTCGCCACCACCGATTTCCGCGACGACCTCACCAAGGTCAGCGTGCCCACCCTCGTCATTCACGGCGACGGTGACGGAACCGTTCCGTTCGAAGGATCGGGCGCACGCACTCACGCTGCCATCGCCGGCAGTGAGCTGCAGGTCATCGCCGGCGCCCCGCACGGCGTCACGGTGAGCCACGCCGCGGCCTGGAACGAGAAGGTGCTCGACTTCCTCGCCAAGTAGCAGGTTCAGAACAAGAATCACCGCGATCAGAACGAAGGGGTGGTCTCTCTGACGAGAGATCACCCCTTCGGCGGTAGTGAGGGCCCGCTACTGCTTCGGATCCATGTTTATCCCCGCCATGGCCAGGTGCCCAGAGTCGACCGGCAGAGAAATGCCTGTCACGTTCGAGGCCAGCGACGAGTTCAGAAACAGTGCCGCGTTGGCGATGACTTCCGGGTCTAAGAAGCCCGACCCCTTCAGAATGCCGTACGACCGACCGGCGGCCAGAAGGTCTTCCCGTGTGCCGCCCGGGTGACCGGCCATCATGTCGTAGCCCTGCTGGTTGTTCGTCATGCCCGTGAGAATCGTGCCCGGGTTCACGGTGTTGGCCCGGATGCCCTGCGGCCCCAACTCGACAGCAATGGCCTTCATGAACCCGACGACCGCGAACTTCGCGGCGGTGTAGTGCGAGAAGAACGGCCCTCCTTCGAGCCCGTTCACCGATGAGGTCATGACGATGGACCCTTGTTGCCGCTCGATCATGTGCGGAACGACCGCTTTCACCGACTGCCAGACGCCGGTGATGTTGATGTCGATCATCTCCTGCCACGTCTCTCGGGTCATCTCCTGCACGGGCCCGAGGGTCCAGATGCCAGCATTGGCGATGAGGGCGTCGATCTTGCCGAACTCCGCAATGCCCGCGGCGACAGCGGAATCGAGAGCGTCTTGGTCTCGAACATCCGCTTCGATGCTCAGAACGCGACGATCAAGCGCTTCGACCTGTCTGACCGTCTCGGCGATGTCGTCGGCGGTCGTGTGGGCGTAGGGAACCGTGGCGAACGGCGCGGTCGTGTCGACGAACACGATATCGGCGCCCTCCCTGGCCGAGACGATGGCGTGCGCGCGGCCCTGGCCGCGCCCTCCGCCGGTGATGAAAACTACCGTGCCGTCGAGTAGACCCATGATCGTGACTCCTTTGTCGTTGATGCACCCACCGGAAGGACGGGCGCGCTTGCCTTTGATGCACTCGGTGCCACAAAGGCTACTCCTGAGAGGCCTGTGGAGACAGAACTCACAGGGTTAGGGTGGAGTGACGAAGCGACACCAGGGGAGAGCGGCAGCGATGACGTCAGGGGTATGGGGAGCAGACGCAGGTGAACTGCGCGCTCTGGCGAAAGATATGAGCGCCACGGCGGCGCAGTTGGCGAACGTTCTGAGCACGTTGACCGTGCAGATCAACACGACTGAAGCCTGGAAGGGCCCCGACGCCGAGGGGTTTCGGCAGCGTTGGAACACCACCCACCGAAGCTCGCTACTGGGTGCGAATTCGATTCTCTCTGCTGCCGCGACAGCGCTCGTGCAGAACGCCGCCCAACAGGAGAATGCGAGTGCCGCAGACGGGGCATCCGGCCTGCCGGGTGGTTCGAATGGTGGGGCGGGTGGATGGCCGGGGTCAGATTCGGGTGCGGGGGGCGCGGGTGGGGGCACGGCCCCCGTGCCGGGGCTCAGCCCCACGCAGAACAGCTTGCTGAAAGACCTTCTGACGAACCCTGGGCTATTGGCAACCGGAGGCGTGTTCAACGACCTCGCTGTCGTCGATCTGTTCAACAGCCTCACCCAGCTGCGGCTGGGCGGCGAATTCAGCTCGCTGCAGGGGGCGTTGAACTTCAACAAGTTCGCCTCGGGGTTCAATTCACTGAACGATTTTCTCAGCGGCGAGAATTGGGGCGAGCTGACGCAGGGACTCAGCAACGTGCTCGGCGACAGCGCGCTCGCAGGCAAGGTGGGGTCGGCCGCCGAGTTTCTCGGTTCGGCTGGCAAGGTGCTCGGCCCCGTCGGAGCGGTGCTCGGCGTGGTCAGCGTGGGAACCGACATTGCAAAGAAAGACTATGGGAGGGCAGGGTACGACGGTGTAGCGGCGGGGCTCGGAATCGCGGCCCTCGTCACACCGCCGCCGGCTGACCTCGCGCTCGGTCTCGCGTCGGGCGGCATGGCCCTCGGGGCGGCGCTCTACGACAATGTGCCCGTCTTTCACGATGCAGCGGATGCCACGGGGGAGGCCATCGGCACAGCGGCTCACGCCACGGGGGAGGCCATCGGTGCAGGGGCCGAGGCGGTGGCCCACGGTGCCGAAGATTTCGCTGACGGCGTGGCCGAGACGGCGAAGAAATTCTGGCCGTTCGGATGAAGACGATCACGAACGTGCACCCCAATGAACCCGCACGACCACGAACGGAGCAGCAGCCCATGACGAACACCACGACCGCGTGGCACACCCCCCGAGAGGCGCCCTCCGCCGCGCCAGAGGGCGACACCGCGACCTTCGGTGCGGCCGAGGTCGCCTACGCCGTCTCGCTCACCGACGGGGTGCAACGGCAGCAGGCCGTTGCGTTTCTGCAGATCGACGAAGCATTTCTCACCGACCAGATCGCGGCGCTGGGCGCCTCGAGCCTGCTGGCACGCGGCGAACTGAGCATTGAAGGAGACGTTCTCATCGCTTCGGGTGCCGTGCGTCTGTTGACGGCGGTTCTGCAGACGGCCGTGCGCTGGACAGAGATCGCCCTGGTGAACGATGACGGAACCGAGGCGGCACTGTATCTTCAGTCACCCGCCCTCTCGGTCTTCCTGCAGCCCGCCGCGATGAGTACGTGGGTCATGGTGGTGAAAGACCCCGCAGCGGCGGACAGCGCAGTTCTCGCGCAGCTCATCGAGAGCAACCGGGCCCGTCGCCCTCTGGGTACGGCGTACCTGGGCACAGAGACAGCCGGTTCGGCCAAGAACCATCTGTTTGTTCGCGCGGCCGAAGGGCGACCTGCTGAACCGCAGGCCTGGCAGGTCGCCGATGTGCCGAGCAACACCGATCCGAACAGTTTCATCGGCGACGCGGGCGATGACGTCGGCACCGCTGAGCTCGTCGGTAGGCTCGCCGAATTCGTTCGGTTGCCCGGCGCATGAGTGTGCCCCCGAGCGTGCCGTCGCCACCTGTTCCGCCTGAGCCCTTCGCCTGGATGAGCAAGAACGACCCAGCGGGCCGGTTCAAAATTACCCTGAAGAGCCCAGCCAGCGAGGCGGTGACGGGCACGCTGCTCATTGTGGCGGGCATACTGTTCGCTGCCCTGCTTCTGGCCGATGCCTCGGGTGTGACCATCGCGCTCGCGGTGGGGCTCTTCATCATCTTCGCCGGCTTCGGCGTGCTTCTGCTCGTTATGGCGGTGGCCCGGCGGCGCTGGATGAAGGCGTACGCGCACGGGAACGGTCACCCGCCGTCGCTCGGTTGATGAACTTTGTGAGCCGTTCGTCAACCGAGGTCGTCACGAAGACGGCCGGATGCCCGTGCCCCACCCACTCGACAGGCGAGAGGCGTTCCTGTGTCGGGCTAACGGACAACCACGATGAAGCCAAGGATGGCGGTTGCTAACGCAACGATGGCGAGCACGATCGGAGCGACAACAGATTCGTGGCGACGAATGTGGACGACAATCGCACCGAACATAAGGGCAACGAGGCAAAGACCTGCTATCGGACTCAGCACGGCCGCTATTCCCGTCAGCGGTGGGAGTACGAGCCCAAGAGCGCCAACCACTTCGGCGAGGCCGATCAGCTTCACAACGGGAGGGGCGAAATCATCGACCCAACCCATTCCGGCGTGCTTCAGTGCAGGTGCGGGACGAAACAGTTTCATGAAACCTGCGGCGAGAAAGGCGAGAGCAGCCAGGGCGGCGACTATCCAAAAGACAATGAGCATGAGGGAACTCCGCTGTTTCATAAACGAGATGGTTAAAAGACCCGAGCAAATAGCTCGAGTACCTATTGGTTGAACGGGCAAGTAATATCATCGAGCTTGTTTGTTGCCTTGTCAAGTAAAAGGCGGGTGTTTTCACTTAGACTAGAAGAATGCAAAAAGGTGAAACCCGATGGTTGACCGACCTGGAGGCTGCAGCATGGATACCACTCCTCTCAACAGCAATGCGCTTACCAGCGGCGCTAGATCAACAACTGCAAGCCGACGCAGGCCTCAGTAATTTCGAGTATGGCGTCATGGCCGCACTCAGCATGCGGGCAGAAAAGACCATGCGGATGAGTGAATTGGCTCGAGTGGCAAACAGCACGCTTCCGCGCCTTTCGAAGGTTATCGACAGGCTCGACCGGAATGGTTGGGTCGTTCGCCGTCCTGATCCCACTGACGGACGCTCTACTCTCGCCACGCTCACCAGGCTCGGTGTCGAAAAGGTGAGCGCTACCGCTCCGGGTCACGTCGCCCGCGTTCGCCACCTCGTCTTCGATCAGATCACTCCCGCGCAGGTGCGTCAACTTGGTGCGATTATGACGAAATTGTCAGCAGCACTCGGACACGAGGCGTGAAGAATGTTGCGATATCCCAAGGGGTGATGCGTTGACCGCAGTTCGTAGAGTGAAACCATGAGCTCCGGCGTCAAACGCATCAATCCGCCCTATCTCTTCGGGGGCAAGCGGCGAGTGGCTGACTTTGTGGTGCCTTCTTCGCCCGAGTGGTTCGGTGGGTACGTGGAGCCCTTTCTGGGCAGCGGCGCGTCGGCGATCGCACTGATGCAGGGGCATCCGGAAGCCTCGTTCACCCTCAACAGCCCGTCAGAACACGTCGTCGACGTCTGGCTGGCAGTGCAATACGAGAGCAAGGCCCTCATCGCGCTCATGAGGGAGCACCGCGCCCTGCACAGCGCGGGCCATTTTGCGGCCGTACGGAGGTGGGATGCCGAGGGTGAACTGCCTCAGAAGACTCTCATCGAGCGGGCCGCCCGCTTCGTGTACCTCACGGCAACGAACCCTGGCGGGGGCTACCCGGTCGATGAGAGCGGCCTGTCGACGGCGTCGTTCGGTCAGGCGCCGGTGGCATTCGACGAGGCGAATCTGCGGGCGCTGGCCGGGCTGCTGGCCGACAGAGATGTGCGGCTGTCGTCGGTACCGGCCTTCGAGCTCGTGCCGCAGATACGAGACGAAGACCTCGTTCTCGTCGACACGACCGCGGCGCCGGATGCCCTGACCGACCGCGAGCTCAAGAGCCTGCTGGGCACACTGACGGCCAGGGGCGCGTACCTGCTGGTCACGGCGCCGACGGATGCCCGCGCGGCCCTCTTCGACAGCTGGAACACCCTCACCCGGGTCAGCGACCACCCCGACGGCGAACGCCTCTGGGGCAACGGCACACTCGAACGCGCGCTGCGATTGCACGGTGCGCCGTGAAGTGTGGTACTGTTTTCGACGCGAGCTTGACCGCTTACGCGGAAGCAGCATGGGGTGGCATATCTGCTCCCTGTTCAACCCACGCCGAGGCTTTACCTCGAACTCTTCTGATTCGCAGCACAGTGGAGAGCGTCTCTGATTCTTTGATAACTCGAGGCCTTCTCTGAAAAAGCGCCGATCACAACGTTCGACGAGCCAAGCGATTTCCTGTCCGGGCTGACGGAACAGGAAATCGCAGGCAGGGTTCTCCGGCGGCACTCACCCTCTTCGGCTGGTCATTTCAGCAGCCGAGACAGCACCCGGTCGGCAAGCAGTTTGCCGCCGGTCTGGCATGTCGGGCAGTACTGCAGGGTCGAGTCGGCGAAGATCACCTGGCGAACGGTGTCACCACACACCGGGCACGCCTCACCCGTGCGACCATGCACCTGCATACCCACCTTCTTCTCCCGTTTGAGGTCGGCGGCACCCAACCCGTCGGCCCTGGCGATCGCGCCACGAAGCGTCGACTGCAGCACGTCGAACAGCCGGGCCACCTCGTCGTCGCTCATCATTGCGGGCTTGAACGGCGACATCTTGGCAGTGTGCAGTATCTCGTCGGAATAGGCGTTACCAATGCCCGCGATGACGGACTGGTTGCGCAGCACACCCTTGATCTGCGACCGCCCGGCACGGCTCAGGATGCCCGCGAACACCGGCAGCGTGAATCCGGGGTCGAGCGGGTCGGGTCCCAGGCGCGTGATTGCGGGTACGTCAACCACCTCGCGCACGACCGAGATCGAGAGGCTCTTCTTTGTGCCCGCCTCGGTGATGTCGAACCCGGTGCCGTCATCGAGCACGAGTCGCGCAGCGAGCGCCGATTTGCCCGGGCGGCCGCTGGGTGGTGGCGGGGGAGTGTCGCGCCAGCGCATCCAGCCGGCCTTGGCGAGATGGATGACCAGATGGAGGTCGCCGATGCGCAGATCGAGAAATTTTCCGTGTCGGGAGACCTCGCCGACGGTGTGCCCGGAGAGGGCCGAGACCGGCGGATCGAACGTCTTCAGCGCCGCGAACGACAGAATGTCGACGCGGTCTACGGTACGCCCGATGAGGCGGGCACCGAGGTCGGCGACGAGGGCGTGAACTTCTGGCAACTCTGGCATTTGTCAAGTCTCCGCTAGAAATCTGCTGCAGTGAAGCCGCAATATCGCGTGCATGACGACGAACCGATACCGTGGTGACAGAGCAAGTGCTGTATCGCGGGCAGTTGCATCGGGTCGACAGGTGAGGGCACTATCGTGAGCGACACCACAGACAGGGCCCAATTCGCTTTTCGGTCACGCGTGGTGCAGATTCTGGCCATCGAAACCGGCGTTCGGTACGGTTTTTTTGCTCTGTTCGTCGACATTCAGCCCGACTGGGTGCGGCTCGTACTCGGTGCCATTGGCCTGGTTTCGCTCATCGTGTCATTCCAGGTGCGAAAACAAGACCTCACCTCTCACATTCCCGGGCGCGTGCTCATCGTGGCCGCCATGTTCGCTGTGTCTCTCGTGGCTCTGGTTGTCACCTCGTCAGACCTGGCCGTCATTGCGTCGTTCTCGCTGCTCGGGCTCACCATGTCGGCGATCGCGCTCGACGAATACCGCGCCGGCACCGTGATCGGGGTCGTGGGTACCGTGCTTGCCCTGGTGGTGATGGCGCTTCGAAGTTCGACGCCCATTGCCCCTGCGTTGATCTACCTGGGCCTCGTCGTCACGGGTGTGTTTCTCATCATCAGGCTGCGCCAGTTTCTCGAACTCGCTCGCGACGATGCAATCACGCTGGCGCACACTGATCCGCTGACAGGCCTTCTGAACCGGCGGGGGATGGAACTCGAAGTACCGCGGCTCGATGCGCTTGCTCGGAGCACCGGCCGGCTGCTGGGTTGCCTCGTTCTCGACCTCGATCACTTCAAGACCGTCAATGACAGACTCGGGCACCGCACCGGCGACCAGGTTCTGCAGCGCACGGCTCTGGCGCTCAAGGCGACGATTCGAGAGAACGACCTCGCTGTTCGTACCGGCGGAGAAGAGTTCGCCATCTTCGCGGTCGTGGCCGCCGCCGACGAGCTCGCCCAGCTGGCGGAGCGCCTGCGCCGCCAGCTCGCTGAGCCGACGGTCGAACCGCGAGTGACCGTGAGCATCGGCGGGGCAGTGGGCGCCGGCGCGACGGCCAGCGACATCTCGGCCCTGTTCGAGCTTGCCGACCGCGTGCTCTACACCGCTAAAAAGGCGGGCCGCAACACTGTGCGTATGCACGGCATGCTGCCGCCTCGACCACTCGTCGGATTCGACGCGTACGGCCAGCCAGCTCCTCCAACGCTCTACCCGGGAGACATCCTGGCCGGTATCGAGAACCACTCCGTATTCGTGGTCTACCAGCCCATCGTGAAACTCGACTCAGAGACCATCGTCGGCTACGAGGCACTCGCTCGCCTGGTGACGCCCGACGGTGTGAACGTCAGCCCGCCGATGCTCATCACCGAGGCCCGCGAGCACGGTCTGCTCGATGCCCTGACGATGGACATCATCAGCGAGGCCTACGAGGCAATGGAATCGTTTCTTGCGATTCAGCCTCACGCCGACACTCTGCACGTGAACATCGAAGCGCCCCAGATTGCCTCGATCAAACTCATCGAGCACATCAAACTGATGCAGAGTACTCACCCCTCAGTGAAACTGCGGCTCGAGTTCACCGAAGCATCGATCGCCGACCTCGACGCCGCGTCGCTCGCCCACATGACGGCACTCACCCGCGACGGTATCGACTTCGCTCTCGACGACTACGGCCAAGACCATGCGACCGCGGCTGCCCTGCTGAGTCTTCCGCTTCACACGGTCAAAATCGACAAAGTGTTTCTCGCCGACGAAGGCAACAACCGTCACAAGATCATTCTGAGCTCGGTGGCCGACCTGGTGACCGACCTCGAGATGCAGACCATTGTCGAAGGGGTCGAGACACAGATCGGCCACCAGACCCTGCTCGATCTGGGAATCCAGCACGCGCAGGGCTACCTCTACGGGCGGCCGGCTACGGCTGACGACACCGTCGAGCGGCTGAAGCAGTCAGGGTTGACCATGTGGATTCAGCCAGAGTCAGGGCATCCGTAAGCCTCGACAGACCGCTGACGGTGTTCAGGCTCCTGACGGCGCCCGGACTCCTGACGGCGCTCAGACCCGAGGTTCTGCTCAGACGGCTGCTCCGAGCAGTGCCCCCGCGGTCAACTCGACGGAGCGCAGGCGGTCGGCAATCGTGGGCGACTGGTGGGCGACGATGAGCTCGTCGGCATCGATCGACGACGCGAAGTTCTCGAGAAAGACGCGCACGTCGTCTGCCGTGCCCGCTGCCGAGTACCGCATCATGTTCGCAATCTGGCGGCCATTGGGCGTCGTGAGAAAAACGTCGATCTGCTCGTCGCTGTAGTCGGGCGTGGCAGGGCCGCGCGAAAGCATTCCGCGAACCCTGGCCCGGCGGGTGACGTCGAACTGGCGCTGGGCATCGGCCGGGTCGTCGGCCGCGATGACATTTGCACCGGCGATGACGTACGGCGTGTCGAGCTGTTCGGAGGCAACGAACTCACGGCGGTAGACCGCCACGGCTTCGTGCAGGGCATCCGGTGAGAAATGCGACGCGAAAGCGTACGGCAGGCCGAGGGCCGCGGCCAGCTGCGCACCGAACAACGACGAGCCGAGAATGTACAGGGGCACGCGAGTGGATGCCCGGGGCACTGCCTGCACGCCCTCGATCACCGACTCACCGTTCAGATACCCCTGCAGCTCGAGAACGTCTTGAGGAAACGTGTCGGCAGACGTTGCGTCGCGGCGCATCGCCCGCATGGTGAGCTGATCACTGCCCGGAGCGCGCCCGAGGCCGAGGTCGATGCGGCCCGGATACAGCGTCTCGAGGGTGCCGAACTGCTCGGCGATGGCGAGAGGAGCGTGATTCGGCAGCATGATGCCGCCGGAGCCCAGGCGAATGGTGGAGGTCTGCGCGGCGACGTGGCCGATGAGCACGCTCGTCGCGCTCGAGGCGATCGTGGCCATGTTGTGGTGCTCGGCGTACCAGACGCGCGTGTAGCCGTGCTTCTCGGCGTGCTGGGCGAGGGTCACACTCGCGGCGAAGGTTTCGCGCGCGGTTTCACCGGCGGCGATGGGTGCGAGATCAAGAATCGAGAGAGCAAGTGACATGCTCTTCTCAACCCCTGACGCACAGGATTCGTTCCCGAATGGGTGAATTCTGCGCGGCAGCGGCAGCTTCTGTGTCAGCGACGACTTCTGTGTCAGCGGTCAGGCGCGCAGCCGCGGTGCCAGGTCTCGCTCGAAGTCGGCGAGGAAGCGGCGTTGGTCGCTGCCAGGGGCGTGGAACACGAGGTGGTTGAAGCCTGCGGCCACGTACTCGTTGATCTTCGCGACAGTCTCATCGGGGTCGGAGCCAACGATCCAGCGCGTGGCGACCTGCTCGATGGGCAGGGCGTCAGCCGCATTCTCCATCTCGATCGGATCCGTGAGGTCGTGCTTCTGCTCAGCCGAGAGCGACAACGGTGCCCAGAAACGGGTGTTCTCGAGGGCGGCGGCCGGGTCGGTGTCGTATGAGAGCTTGATCTCGATCATCCGGTCGATGCTCGACGCATCACGGCCGACCTTCTCGGCGCCCGCCTCGACGGCCGGCAGTAGCTTCTCGGTGTAGAGATCCATGCCCTTGCCCGAGGTGCAGATGAAGCCATCACCCGCGCGGCCGGCGTAGCCCGCCACCAGTGGGCCGCCGGCGGCGATGTACACCGGGATGCCCCCCTCGGGCCGATCGTAGATGCTCGCGTCATGCGTGCTGTAGTACTCGCCATCGAAGTTCACGCGGTCTTCGCTCCAGAGTGCTCGCATCAGGTCGACCGCCTCGCGCAGCCGCGCGTAGCGCTCTTTGAACTCGGGCCAGTCTTGCGCGCCCGCGCCGCGGAACCCCGTGGCGATCTCGTTGAGCGCTTCGCCCGTGCCGACACCCAGCATGATGCGCCCCGGGTAGAGGCAACCCAGCGTGGCGAAGGCCTGCGCCAGAACGGCCGGGTTGTAGCGGAACGTCGGCGTCATCACCGAGGTGCCGATCTGAACCTTTGAGGTGCGCTCGCCGACCGCCGTCATCCACGCCAGAGAGAACGGGGCATGACCGCCGGTGTGCCGCCACGGTTGAAAGTGGTCACTGACCACAACGCTCTCAAAGCCGTGCTCTTCGGCTGACACCGCAAGTTCGATGAGTTCGCGCGGTGCGAACTGTTCGGCAGAGGCCTTGTAACCGAGTTTCAGAGGTAGCACAGTGATCAATTCTCCGTTTGCTGGTAGAAGATGGCGCATCGGGTCGGTGGGGCAAGCCCCACCTTTACTCTAAGCGTCGGTGCCTGGGTTCTGCGCTGGCGTCGGGTTGTCTGCCGCGTCGCGCACGCTCTCTACGAGGGTGCGCCATGGCCCGGTCAGAGCGTTCTCGGGTACCGTCGCCTCGTGCTCGACCTGAGCGTTCAACAGCACGCGGATTCGGTAGACGAAACGGTCTGGTTCGATGGCGGCCGGCCGGGCATCCGGTGCCTGTGTCGACCAGGGAAGCTCGCCCAACAGGCTCAACCAACGGGCAGACTCGTCTTCGGTGCTGGGGGAGGCCTGCCAGCTATGCTTCAGTCCCGCGAACCCGCCCGAGCGCACGACGATGACCGTCAACGTGGGTTGCGGGTCAGTGGGCGGAATCACCCCTCAAGACTCCCACTTTCGCCCAGGCGGCGCTAACAGCACTCGTCTCGGTCGAGTCGGCGCCGAAACGTTTCGTCGAGGCCGTGACGGTGGCCGCTGCGAACTCGGCAAAATCGGCAGTTGGTGAAAGCGGCCCGGTGATGGTGTCGAACCAGACCTGCCCGGCACTCAGCCAAGCGAAACCGCCCAGAGTCGTCGACGCAATCGCGAAGGCCCGGTTCGGGATGCCCGAATTGAGATGAACGCCGCCGTTGTCGTCGCTCGTTTCGACATAGTGCGCCATGTCTGCGGGCTGAGGATCTCTGCCCAACACCGGATCGTCGTACGCTGTTCCCGGAGCCAGCATCGACCGCAACGCCCTGCCCTTCACCGCGGCGGTGAACAAGCCCTCTCCGATGAGCCACGATGCATCGGCCGCCGTCTGCTTCTTCAGATGCTGTTCGACCAGTGCCCCCATCACATCGGAGAACGATTCGTTCAGCGCGCCCGATTGGCCCTCGTACGCGAGCCCTGCAGTGAACTGGGTGACACCGTGCGTGAGCTCGTGGCCGATGACCGAAACCGATGCGGTGAACCGCCCGAACACCTCGCCTTCGCCATCGCCGAAGACCATTCGCTCGCCGTTCCAGTAGGCATTGTCGTAGTCGTGCCCGTAGTGCACCGTGGCGAGGAGCGGCAGCCCTTTGTCGTCGATGGAGTTTCGGCCGAACGCTTCTTGGTAGAGAGCGAAGGTGGCGCCGAGGGCATCGTATGCCTCGTTCGCAGCTGCATCGGCCGGGGCCGGGCCGCCCTCTACCCGTACCTGCGTGCCGGGCAGGTCTTCGCTGTTCTTGGCATCGAAGACGGTTCGGTGGGGCTGAGGCGCTCGGGTGAGGTTATGGGGCGTACCTGCGGTGGGCGAGCTGGGCACGGCCCTGATTGGGGCTGTGTGCGGTGAGGCCGAGCGTGCTTCACGCGCGTCGCGCAGAGGTATGTCGCTGACCAAGGCACGTTCGGCAGCAGCGGCAGCACGGGGCATCGCGCTCTCGCCGGCCTGGGCGATGCGGGCCAACAGATAGGGCGGAACTATCGACTGAATCATGGGCAGAACTCTACGCCGCAGCTCCGACACTCCCCGGGGTATGGCCCCGACTGTGACGATGACGGTGGCCGGTGCTGGGGTCAAGATACATCCGCAGAGCACGACCGGGTATGAATATGAGGCATTCGAATCTTTCTCAAAAGTTTTTTGAGATTCTTTTTTGTGGGGGTCGATTTGGGCCCTAAATGTTGAGTGAATGTCAGTGGTTGGTGGTTGACTTGGGTCATGAACGAATCGGCCCTACCTTCTGACCCGGCGTACGA
>NZ_JASJXO010000049.1:0-30121 GCF_035018625.1 Subtercola sp. RTI3
AGATGTGTATAAGAGACAGACTCGAGGCAGCCACGATTGCCGCAGCGGCAGGGTGCGCCCAGGGGATCCACGCGCAGGTGCCCCATCTCTCCGCCGATACCGCGGGCGCCGGCCAAAACGAGGCCGTCGACGAGGAGGCCTGCCCCAATACCGTCGGCGAGCTTGATGTAGAGCAGGTTGTCGATGCCTCGGCCGGCCCCGTGCATCCGCTCGCCCCACAATCCGAAATTGGCATCGTTGTCGAAAACCAGGGGGCAGTTGAACGCAGGCGGCACTGCGTCGGCGGCGAGCGCACCCTGCCAGCCGGTGAGGTGCAGCGGGGCCCGCACTGTGCCGCGCGTGCGGATGACCGGGTACGGAAACGAGACTCCGAACGCCTGCACACCGGCCGCGGTGACGCCGCAGGAGGCGAGGCATTCGGCGACGAGCGTGTGCAGGGCGGCGAAGGTTGCGGCGGCTCCGGTGTCGACGGGGAATGGGATGCGGCGCTCGCGGCGCACGCGCGCCTGCAGGTCGGTGACCGCGACCGTGATGTGTGCGTGGCCGATGTCGCAGGCGACGATGGCCCCCTGCTGGTGGGCGAGTCGCAGCACCGCGGTGGGTCGACCGCGGCGCCCGGTGCGGCTCGCATCGGCGGGCGCTGAGTGCGCGCGGCGAACCGGTGCGCTGCCAGCAGCGAGCGCGGAGCTGGCCATCGCTGTGCCTGCCATCGCCGCTGAACCCGCCGCCGCTCGACGAACCTCGACGCGATGCTCCTCGACGAGGCCCTGGGCGATGAGCTCGGCCACCGTCTGGGCCACGACGCTGCGGGAGAGCCCGGTGTGCTCGGCGATGGCCCGCCGCGTGGTCTCGCCGGCGCGCCGGATGAACTCGAGGTGGCGGTCGTGCCGCGACCCGTCGGGGTGCGCTGGTGCTGGCACGCGTCATCTCCTTCGATGTGCCGCGCGCCCTCCCCCATTCGGGTGCACACGTTCGACTTTCATTGAATCATGTCGAGTGCGATTCTGCGAGCCCTCTCAGACGCTTGCGCACCGGCGCACCGGATATCCTGTGACTCTTGCCCCGCACCTTCGTAGCTTCACAACCGAGACAGTGACGCGTGTTCGACACCCTCCCCGCCGCCCGGCGCCGATTCGCCCTCGTGGCTCTGGCCCTCGGCGCATTCGGCATCGGCATCGCCGAGTTCGTCACCAGCGGCCTGTTGCCCAACATCGCCCGCGACCTCGACGGTGCGACGTATGCCGTCGACCCCGCCTCCGCCATCGCGTCTGCCGGGCTCCTGGTCTCGGCCTACGCCCTCGGGGTTGTGGTGGGCGCCCCGGCCATCGCCGCTGCCACCGCGCACTGGCCACAGAAACGGGTGCTGCTGCTGATGCTGGCGGTCTTCGTGGTGGCCAACTTCGCGGTGGCGCTGCTGCCGTCGTTCCACCTCGTTCTGGCGGCACGCTTTCTCAGCGGTCTGCCGCACGGCGCGTTTCTCGGCACCGCAGGGCTCCTCGCGGCCTCGCTGATGGGCCCGGGCAAGCGCGGTCGCGGGGTGGCCTTCATCGCCGCCGGCCTCACGCTCGCCACCATCGTGGGTGTGCCGCTCGGTTCGATCGTGGGCGGCCTGCTGGGCTGGCGTGCGATCTTCGTGATCATCGCCGGTATCTTCGCGCTGGCCCTGGTGGCGGTGCTCGCCGCAATACCGTCTCGTGCGGGTAATCCTGAAGCGGGCATCCGGTCAGAGCTCCGCGCATTTCTGCTGCCGCAGGTCTGGCTCACCGTCGGTATGGGAGCCATCGGCTTCGGCGGCATGTTCGCCGTGTTCACCTATATAGCGCCCATCGCGTCGAACGTGACGGGTATCGGCGACGGCATGCTGCCGTGGGTGCTGGTGGTCTTCGGGCTCGGGATGACCGGCGGCAGTGTGGCGGCCGGCCGCGTCTCCGACCTCTCTGTTGCCGCCGCGCTGCTGGTGTTTCTGGGCGGCATGGCGCTGTCGCTGGCGGGGTTCGTGCTGTTCGCAGCGACACTGGCCGGCCTGCTGGTGTTCACCTTTCTGCTCGGAATCTTCGCGGGCGGCTCGTCAGTGGCCATTCAGACCCGGCTGATGGATGTCGCGGCCCCCTCACGCGCGGTCGGCGCCGCGCTGACACACTCGGCTCTCAACCTCGGCAACGCCCTCGGCGCGTACCTCGGCGGCCTCGTCATCGCCGCCGGGTTCGGCTACCTGTCACCGGCCGTCATCGGGGCCGCACTGTCGCTGATCGGAGTGGGCATTGTGGTGGTGGCGCTGCTGCTCGGGCGGCGGGCGGGCGGTGACAGAAGTACGGGCGGCACCGGCACGAGCCACGCGGGCGTCAGCGCCAGCACCGCCGCCTGCCACCACTTCGGCGCCGTCGGCGATGCCGCCCTGAACGTACTCCGCCACCCGATCTGACTGCACTCGGCTGACCAGCGGGCCGAGGTCGGTTTCGGGGTTCATTCCGTGGCCGAAGGCGAACACTTCATCGGCTCGTACTGGCTGCCGACCAGCGGCGAGGGCCAGCCGTTTCACGGCCAGATCATGGATTCGCCCATCACCGACGAGGCCGGCGAGATCGTCGGGTACGCCGTGGGCCTGTCGTGGTACGTGCCCACCGAGACCAGAGCCGCGAACCGCCTCGAGTTCTCCGACACCGAACTCGACCCCGCCGGCATGCCGCGCCTGAGCGTGCACTTCTCCTACAGCGACGCCGACCTCGCCCTCATCGAGCGGGGCCGCCAGAGCCAGGCCCTCGCCGGCCGCGCCCTCGGCGACTTCGACCCCGACCGTGACTCGGCCCTGCTCGCGGCCGGCTCGTCGCTGCATTACACCGGCACCGTGCGCCTCGGCCCCGTCGACGACGGTACGAGCGTCTGCGATATGAATGCCCGGGTGTGGGGTTTCGACAACCTCTACCTCGCAGGCAACGGCGTCGTGCCCACCCCGCTCGCCTGCAACTCCACCCTTACCGGCATGATCACCGCTGTGCGCGCCTCTCGCGCGGCTGCGCGGCACCTGCCCGCCTGAGGGCCGCGGCCTGCTCGAAGACCTACTCGACACGGCGGGCCTCGAGGCCGCCCAGATCCTCAACCTGATGCAGCCGCACCCTGGCACGCGCCGCTGAGTGACGCCGGGCAGAGCCGGAGTGCTGGACCGAGTCGCCCACGACCGGGCGGAGCGGAAGCCCAGGGCAGAAGCGCGCGGAGTGTGGGTGAATAGAGGGGCCCGGCGATGAGCGCCGGCCGAGCATCCGGAGGCCACCGTGCAGATCAGAGACATCGTTCGCCACGTCGTCGTCGCCGTTTCGGCCGTCATCGCCGTGGTCGGGTCGTTCATCGGTTCGGGAGCGGCGGGCGGAACCCCCATCGCCGAAGCCGCAGGCGGAGCCCTCGGAGCCGACGCCACCCTCATCGCCCCGGCCGGCCCCGCCTTCTCCATCTGGAGCGTCATCTACGTGGGGCTCGTGGCCTACGCCGTGTGGCAGCTGCTGCCGGCCCAGCGAACGGATGCCCGCCAGCGTACCCTGGGCTACCCCATCGCCGCGACGCTGATCTTGAACGCGGCCTGGATTCTGAGCATCCAGGCGGGGCTCCTCCCCCTCAGCGCGATCATCATCGTGCTGCTGCTGCTTTCGCTCGTCTACGCCTTCGCGCTCGCCCTGAACACTCGGGCGACGGGGGCCCGCCGGCAGGGCATCGTCGAGACGCTGCTCGTCGATGCGACGATCGGTCTCTACCTCGGCTGGGTCTCGATCGCGACCGCCGCGAATCTGACGTCGTTTCTGCAGACCGCTGGTTTCAGGGGCTTCGGATGGTCGGCCACCCTCTGGGGCGTGCTGGTCGTCGGCGTGGCCGGGCTCATCGGCGTACTCGTGGCGTTCTGGAGCAAGGGGCGGTTCGCGCCCGCCGCCTCGCTCGCCTGGGGGCTGGTGTGGGTGGCGGTCTCCCGCATCACCGGCTCGCTCGACTCCGGCCCGGTGGCGGTGAGCGCCGTCGTGGCAGCCGCGGCCGTCGTGGTGGTCACACTGGTCGTGCGCGCGACCGGCGCCGCACACACAGAAGCCCTGCGGTCACAGCCGAAGCAGTGACAGCAGGGCTTCTCAGCCGCGTGGTCTCTCAGACCGAAGGAGTCACGCTCAGGGCGTGCGCCTTCAGCGAATCGAACTCCTGCTGGTTGATGGCGCCCGAGTCGAGCAGCGACTTGGCCTTGACGATCTCGTCAGACGGGCTGAGGCCCGCGACGGTCTTGATGTAGTTGTCGGCCGCGGTCTGGGCCTGCTTCACGTTGGCAGCCTGGCGCTCGGCCATGCCGCGACCGCGGAAGATCAGGTACGCGAGCACGGTGAGGAACGGGATGAACACCAGGAAGATGATCCAGATGGCCTTGTACCCGCCGGCGATCGTGTGGTCACGAAAGAGATCGCCAATGACGGAGAAGAGAGCCATCAGGTAGGCGATGAACGCGAATGTCCAGAAGAAGACACTGACGATGTTCCAGAAGCTGTCAAAAAATCCCACGATACCCCTTGTCTGTGCAGGCAGCGCCCGCAGCGTGCCAAACTTACCCTGTTCGGGGGATGCTTCTGCGATGCCCGGTCTGCCGGCACTGTCTCCGCCCGGTCACAGCAACTGAAAAGCCGGTTCGCTCAGGCTGGTCACGGGCAACAGCGTCGCCGTCACGCCCTGAACGCGTCGATGGCGAGCTCGGCGAACCGACGAGCGCCCGCGAGCCTCTGCTGAACGCTGCCACCGGGCAGCCCGCGTGCGGCCGCAAGAAAGAGCACTAGGTCGTCGAGCACGAAGTCGGCCCGCAATTTGCCCGCACGTTGCGCGCGACGGGAGAGTTCGGCGAGCGAACCCAGGAGCGCGGCGCGGTGTGCGTCGAGGTCGATCGACCGGGCATCCGTCGACAGGAACGCATCGATGAAGCGCTGGTTCATCGCATTCAGCTCGCCCACGCGGCAGAGCACCGCACAGAACCCTCGCCAGGGGTCAGGGTCGGCGCACTCTTCGTCGACGATCGCCCGGCACGCGCGCAGTTCGTCGGTGAAGATCTCGTCGATGAGTGCCTGTTTTGTGGGAAAGCGGCGGTACAGAGTGGCCGGGCCCACTCCGGCGCGGCGGGCCACCTCGCGCAGGGGTACGTCGAGGCCGCGTTCGGAGAACAGCGCCCGCGCCGCGTCGAGCACGAGCTCACGGTTCTCCTCCGCGTCGGCGCGCAGCATCTGAGGCAATCGAGTGGCCATGCATCTCACTTTATCGAAGTGGACGTGGGCGTCCGGTACTGTCTCGAATGAACTCACGATCGGGTGACGGAGTACTCCGAACATCCCACGACAGAAACGATGACGGCAATGCGAGCAGTGGCGATTGAAACCTTCGGAGATGCGAGCGGGATGACCGTGGTCGAGCTGCCCGAACCGGTGGCGGGGCCCGGCCAGATGCTCATCGCGGTCGAGGCAGTCGGTGTCGGGGGCGTCGACGCGGTCATCCGGCGCGGAACGCTCGGCAGCGCCGCATTCGTCTCAGGGCACATTCCCGGCAGCGAGGTGGCTGGGCGCGTGATCGGGGTCGGCGAGGAGGTCGACAGAGCGTGGCTCGACAAGCGCGTGTGGGCATTCACGGGCGTGGGCGGCGGGTATGCCGAGCGGGCGGTCGCCGCGGTTGACGATGTGATAACCCTGCCAGAGGGGCTCTCGGCCATCGACGCCGTGACGCTCGGCAGCGCCGGGCCGGTGGCGCACTTCGCACTCGCACATGCCCGGTTCGCGGCGGGTGAGTCGGTGCTGGTGCGCGGGGCCGCGGGGAGCATCGGCATCATGGTGGTGCAGCTCGCGGCGGCCGGGCTGGCTGGGGCTGCCCACGGTGGCGGCACTACTCACCCGCCCAGGGCCGATGGCGCGGCCCGGCCGACGATCGGCGTCACCACGTCGTCACCCGAACGCGGCGACCGCCTGCGCGCGCTCGGCGCGACCGACGCGCTCGACCGCGACGGTAACGGCAACAGCAAAAGCAACTCTGTTGCCGGCACTGATGGCAGCACCGGGGCCCCGCACGAATTCGACGTCGTGATCGACGTCGTCGGCGGCGAGGCACTGCCGAGCTTCTTCGACCGCCTCGCGCCGAACGGGCGCTTCGTGTCGGTCGGCATCGTGGCCGGCTACCCACCCGCCGATTTCGGCATGCCGCTCATGCGCGGCTTTCAGCGGTCGCTCTCGTTCGCCACCTTCAGCCTGAACACCGTGCCCATCGCGGAGCGCAACCGGGTGCGTTCCGAGCAGTTCGAGGCGGCGGCGCGGGGCGAACTCGTCGCGGTGGTGCACGACGTGCTGCCGCTCGCGCAGGCCGCCGACGCACACCGCCGGATGGATGCGGGTGAAGTGTTCGGGCGCATCGTGCTGACGCCGTAGCCGGTCGGGCCGGTCCCGAGCCGCGCCCGGGCCGGTCATCAATTGCTCCCGAATCGCTCCCGAATCGGTCCCGAATCGCTCCCGAGCTCAGCCTGCCAGCACCGGGTAACCCCCGGCAGCCAGATCGGCGAGCATGCTCGGGTGCGTGGGGCGCCAGCCGAACGTCTCACGTGTCCAGGTGCTCGATGAGGGTTGGTCTGCGGCGAAGACGGCTCCGAGAAAACCGAAGTTCTCTGCCGCAACCGCTTCGACGGGCATCCGGAGCTGACCACCGATGGCCTCGGCGAGGGAGCGCATCGTGTCGCCCTCGTCGGCGACGGCGTGCACCACCGTGCCCGCTTCGGCCTGTTCGAGCACGAGCCGAAACAGTGCTGCGGCGTCGCGTCGGTGCACGGCGGGCCAGCGCTGGCTGCCGTCGCCGATGAACCCCGAGACGCCCGAGCGCTGGGCGGCGGTGATGAGAATGCCGGCGAACCCGTAGCTCACCCCGGCCTCGTGAACCGAGCGCGGCAGGCGAACCACGGCAGAACGAACCCCTTTCTCAGCCAGTTTCAGCACGCCTTGGGCGTTGCGGCCGCGCCCTCCCACGGGCCCATCGACCAGAGCAGGGTCATGCTCGGTCGACGCGCGCCCGGCCACACCGGGCGTGCCAGACGCGATCACCAGCGGCTTGCCGGTCTCGATGAG
Source organism: Subtercola sp. RTI3 (assembly GCF_035018625.1). Lineage (NCBI taxonomy): Bacteria > Bacillati > Actinomycetota > Actinomycetes > Micrococcales > Microbacteriaceae > Subtercola > Subtercola sp. RTI3. The sequence continues at coordinate 7,104 of NZ_JASJXO010000049.1, forward strand.
CGCCGCGCCGAGCGTCTCGAGCGCAAACGCCTCTTCGGCGACTCCCTCTGCGAACTTGGTGAAATCGTTACTGAAGGCGAGGTGAATGACCCCGTCGCTCTGCTCTGCTCCGGCTGTCAGGATGCCCGCATCGTCGACGTCGCCCCGAAGAACGGTTGCGCCCAGCGCTTCGATGATCTGGGCCGAGCCCTGCGACCGGGCCAGGCCCAGAACCGCATGGCCCGAGGCGATGAGTTCGGCGGTGACCGCCGAGCCGATGCCCCCTGAGGCACCTGTGACAAAAACACGCATAAGAAGCTCCTTTTGTGATGCGACTTGACTCCCATCACCCTAGCACCGTGATGCGACTCTTGTCGCGTCGATAGACTGGGCCCATGCCTCGTTGGGAACCTGATGCTCGTGCACGCTTCGTCGTCGCCGCCCTGCAGCTCTTCACCGACCAGGGGTACGACGACACCACGGTCGCCGAGATCGCCGAACGGGCTGGGCTCACGAAGAGCACCTTCTTTCGCCACTTCAGTGACAAGCGAGAGGTTCTCGCTGCCGGGCAGGAGACCCTCTCGCGGCTCCTGGCCGACGGCATCACGGCCGCGCCCGCGTCGGCAACCCCGCTCGAGGCGGTGGGTGCTGGCCTCGCGCACGCGGCGGCGACCATGACGCAGTTCAACCGCGAACTGGCCCCCCGGCTCGCGGCGGTCATCGCCTCGAGCTCCGAACTGCAGCAGCGCGATGCCCTGAAGCGGGTAGGCATGGCGGCGGCCATGACGGATGCCCTGCGTGCTCGAGGCGTGCCCGACCCCGTTGCCTCCGCGGCGGCCGAACTGGGGCTACTCGCCTTCAAAGAGGCATTTGCGGCGTGGGTCGCCGACGAGTCACCCACCGAAAGCCCCACCGAGCTGGCCGACCTGATGCACGGGTCGCTCGACCGCCTTCGCGCGGCGGTCTCGCAGCTCCGTTAGGCGCCCGGCCTAAGCGGTGAGCAACGCCAGTGGCACCACCGCGACACCGTCGGGACGTCGATAGGCGTACGAGCCAGTGGTGATCACCAGCATGTCGACGATGGTGTTCGGCAGCGTGTCTCGCAGCCACAGCAGATGGCGCACATCATCGTCAGTGATCGTCGCCTTCAACTTCACCTCGATGGCCACTGCCGTCGCGTCGCCTCGGTGAATGATGAAGTCGATCTCTCGCGAGCCGTCGCGATCACGAAAGTGGCTGAGACTCGCGTCGTTCGCAGCGGCATATGTCTTCAAGCTGAGAGCCACAAGTGCCTCGAAAAAAGCACCCAGTCGTGAACGATCGCCAGTGTTCTGGGCCCCCCGTGTCGCTGACATCAGTTTGGCTTCATCCAAATCGAGCAGGCGCACGGCGAGCGCTGGGTCGACCAGAAAGTGTTTCGGAGAGTGCGATGTGCGGGCGAGGATGCTCTTACCCGGCGACCACGCGTCGACCTGATCCAGAAGAAACAGACTGTTCAAGACATCGCGATAGCGCAATGCCGTCGAAGCAGCCGGTGGCGAAGATTCTCCCGGATCGACATTCGCGGCGACCTTCACCCACGTCGTCGACGTGGCCGTTGCTTTGGCATACCCCCGCAGCCACCCCATGAGAGCTTCGGGCTGACGAATGGGCTGCCCCTGCTGGGTGAAGTCATGCGTAACCACACGACCCAGGTAATTGTCGAGCCAGACCTGGCGCGCTCGAGTGGGCATCAGGCGGGCTTGAGGAAAACCGGATGCAACGATCTCGTAGACGTACTCGGGTAGCTCGACGCTGCTGCGGCCCTCAACCGGTTTCGACCCGCCGTCGAGGAGATCTGCAATCCGAACGGTCGGCTTAGCCAAACCTCGTTCGGCAATCGAGAGCGGGCGCATGCGAAAGCTCACGATGCGGCCTGCGCCCGAGTGAATTCTGGCCCCCTGCGGGGACGCACTGCCCGCAAGGATGAAGCGACCTCCGGTCGAATCGTCGTCGACAAGGCGTCGCACCCTGTCCCAGACCTCCGGAATCATTTGCCATTCATCGATGAGCACGGGGGTCAGAGCGCGACCGATGTACGCAGGATCAGCTTCGACTACCGCCCGCACTTCTGGCAGGTCGAGATTGATCACCGTTTCTGCGCGCTCTCGTGCGGTCGATGTCTTGCCAATAGCCCGGGCACCATCAATCGACACCGCAGCGAAGTGGGGGAACAGTTCATCGAGGGTCGCGTCGATGATGCGACGCCGGTATTCGTTCGGCATTCATCTCCTCCGTCTGGCGTCAGCGTACACCCACGAGGCCGCCTATCGTTCGATTTGGAGCACTTCTATCGTTCGATTTGGAGGTGTTCTATCGTTCGATTTGGAGGTGTTCTATCGGTCGATTTGGAGCATGAGGCCGACGATCACGCGGGCAGCGCACGCACGACCTCGGCAGCGTCGATACCGTCGTCTTCGCGCAGCCGCAGGTCGCGGTCGAACACGCGCCGCACCGAGTTTCCGGCAAGGTCTTCGAGGCGCGTGGCAATGTGCAGTCGCCAATCTGCCCGCGAAGCGCTGGCGGTAATGGCAGCTGGGGCGAACGACCACTCGGAGCCATCAGAGCTGACCGAGACCATGCCGGGCACCGGATGCCCGAGACCGTCTCGAAGGCGAATGCAGCTCAGTGCGAGCGCGCGGTCGAGCGGCCTCTCGAACCGAACCACGAGCGCATCGCCGCCCAGCACGCAACCGCGGGAGGCGCCGCATGCCGCCCAGCGCAACTCCCACCGGGCCGGATCGACGTGGGAGCGCACGGGCGCCGCGACGCGGAAGCTGCGCGAGGCGCCCGTTGCGAGCAGGGCGCCCCGAGCAGCGCGCCGACCACGGCATTCGGCTGCAGGCCGCGCTTGATGCGACCCGGTTCGAGCAGCACGGTCAGGCGCCGGCGGCTGCGATCCCACAGTTCGGGAGGGAGGTCGTACAGGGCTCCCGCGATCTCAGTGCCGTTCGCGTCGAGGAGGCGCAGTTGACCGGCTGAACTACCTTCGGACATCTCGTGCGAGAAGGTGACGGCGAAGCGCAACAGGTTCGCGGGCACCTCGCCGCCGCCGGGGTCGATCGAGACGACGGTGGTGAGGCGAGGGGGTGGGCCGCCCGGCACCGCCACCCGGGCGCATTCGGCCCACACGCCGCTCGCGGGGTCGCGGCGAGCCACCACGAAGACGCTGCCCGGCGCGGCGGCGAAACGCGGCGTGAAACGCAGACCGCCGATCTCCCGCTGCCACGACCCCGCCATCGCAACGAGGTCTGCAGTGCCGAGCACCGCGTCGGCGGGAACCACAGCGAGCGCGTGGGGCCGCGCGTCGGCAGAGCCATGCGCGGCAGAGCCGTGCGCGGCAGAGCGGTGCGCGGCAGAGCCGTGCGCGGCACTTCCTCTGGTGAGGTCGGGCAGGCCTGGCAGGGCCCGACCGTTCACGATCACAGCACCCTCCACCCACGCGGCCCGCACGCTGCCAGCGTCGCCGGGCAGACCGCCGGCAGCCGACACGCCGCCCGCATTGCCGCCCGAATCGCTGCCCGAATCGCCGCCAGAATCGCTGCCCGAATCGCTCAGAGCACCGCCGCCTCGAGTGTGCGCAGCCGCTGCTCTCCGTCGTCGTTCTGCACCACCACCACGGCGCCGCGGTCGAGCGAGGCCATCCACGTGACGCCGGCATGCGCGTCGAGCGTCTCGCGCTCGACGCCGAGCGGCGCCCCCGGCTCCGATATCGGTTGCGTCAGCCCCGCCTGGCCTGCGATCGAAGCGGCCGCGATCTTCAGCAGCGGATGCCGCGTGTTCGACACCAGCAGAAACTCCTGGCCGTCACGGTCGTACGAGACCAGGCTGAACGGCTGGTTCATCGGGCCCAGTTCGGCCACCGTGCGCCCCCGCACAAGCGCCCCGTTCTTCAGTTCGGCCACATCGAAGTGCACTACCGGCGTGCACGTGTAGGTCGCGAGGATGCCCGCGCCACCGTCGAACGACGTGAGCGCACGAATCGGCGACTGCGTCTCGTATGTGCCGTGGTCGACGTGAAAGATCTCCACTGATGCCTCGTCGACCGACCCGTCGAACGGGTATGACACTCGCCGCAACCGCGACGCGAACTCCTCGTTGCTCATGCCCGCGACGAAGAGCGCGCCGTCGACCCAGGCCAGGTCGGTGATGGTCGAACGCCGGGCCGGAACCTGCGCAATCGACAGTTGCACCCCGTAGATCTCGCGCGTCGCCGCAGCTTCATCGGTGCCGTCGAGCCAGACATCCATACGCTCGTCGTCGACCGCCGGCGCGTCATCGAGCTCGAACGACGTGACCGGCACGGCATCGAGCTCCACCACGCCCAGCTCGCCATCGGCACCGACCCGCACCAGCGCCGGCCCCGCCTCAGCTCCGCGCCCGCGCGCAATCGACAGATACACGGCATGCGACTGCGGGTGAACGGTCATGCCCCGGATGATCGCGCCACCGCGCTGCACACCGAGCAGGGAAGCGAGCTTGGCGTCGAGCTGCTCGACCCGAACACGCTGCGCCCCCTCCTGGGCCGCGCCTTCGGGCTCGAGTTCGAACGCGAACACCGTCGCCGCGGCCACATCGGCGACGAACAGCACGGCACCGCCGCTCGGCGAAAGCTCAGGCGAGAACAGCAGCGGGCCGGCAGAGGCGAGGGTGATCGGGGTCGAAACGGTCATTGCGGGTGGGCTCCTTAGCGGATCATCGTGAGCCCTTTATACACCTGCAACCTTGTCGCTTTCGGCGGAAGATCTCCCATTCCCCGGGTTTCTATTGCCCCATTCCCCGGGTTTCTACTGCCCCATTCGCAGCATCGTCGCCGCCCGCACCCGCCCGCCGAGTGCGCACGATTCCCCACCCGACAAGGGCAGCAGCGATGACGGTGAGACTGAGCGCCGAGATGGTGATCGCCTGCTGAAACTGGGCCGTCTGCGCAGGTACCCAGTTCGTCGAGGCAAGGGTACCGACGAACACCGCAGCCAGAACCGTTCCGGTCACAGCGACACCGATGGCCGAGGCGACCTCCGTTACAGAGTCGCTGAGGGCGGCCCCGATGGAGGTTCTGTTCTTCGGCAGACCGTTGAGCACGTTCACCGCGGCGACCACGCCCACCACCCGCAGCCCGGCGGCCACCAGGGCCAGCGAGATCGCCACCCACGCGTACCCGAAACTCCCGAGTACCGCGTAGACGGCGAGCCCGATCACGACCGCCGACGCACTCAGCCACGCTGCCCGGCCCAGACCGACGCGTTCGACGAACGGGTTGACGAACGGCCCGGCCCCGAGCAGCACGACGACCTGCGGCAGCATGCCGAGGGCTGCGAGGGCGGGCGGCCACCCCCAGGCGAGCTGCAGCTGCAGCGTCACCATGTAGCCGAGGCCCGCGGTGGCCAAGCCGGCCGCAGCTTTGAATGCGAGGCCGCTCGAGACGAGCGGGCGGGCGATGAGCTTCAGATCGAGCAGCGGATGCCGAGCCGTACGCTCCCGCCGCACAAAGGCAATCGCCCCCGCGACGGCCGCCGTCGTCATGGCCCACGGCAGCCACGAGCCCGCACCCTCGTTCACGAACAGCGTCGGCGCAACCAGCGCGAACACAATTGTCGCCGTGCCGAGCGCTGCGCCCGCGACATCGATCGGGTCGCGGTGCAGGTCGGCCGCGTCATCACGCGCGATTCCGAACCGGATGCCCACAAAAGCCAGCGCCGCAATCGGAACGTTCACCAGCAGCAGTACCTGCCACGGGGCGATCGCGAGCACCAGGCCGCCGACCGTGGGGCCCACGGCGAGGCCGACCAGACCGACCGTCGAAATGAGCGTGATCGCGCGCACCCGCAGGCTCTCGGTGTCGAACAGACGAAACGCCAGCGCCATCGAGCCGGGAGTCGTCATGGCCGCCGCGATGCCCATCACAACGCGAACGGCGATGAGCTGGTCTGCGGTAGTCACAAACGCCGTCGCGAGGCTCGCCACGCCCAGCAGCACCAGGCCGATAAGCATGATGCGTCGCCTGCCAAACCGGTCGGCCACTGCGCCGAAGACGAGCATGAGCCCACCGAAGACCACGGCATACGAACCCGTCACCCACTGCAGACCGGTCGTCGATGCGTGCAGATCGCGCCCGATCGTCGGCAGCGCAACATTCAGAATCGAGTTGTCGAGCATCTCGAACAGAAAGATGGCCGAGAGACCGGCCAGAGCCAACCCCGCCGCTCGCAGCGATGTGGGAGAGGAGGCAGACGCAGGCGCCCCACCGGCTGCGGTTATCGTTTCGTCGGGGTGGCGCTGAGCGCTCATGGGCGCTCCTTTCGTGATGAATCAGGGTGATCGAGATGGGTATGAACGAACAGTGTTCGTAATGACGTACTTAGTCATAGGCCGCGAACCACGTTCGTGTCAAGGTACGATGTCAGCATGCCCGCGAACCCAAGACAACGCCGCAGAGACCGCCATGCCCCGTCGCCGTCGGCCCCCGCAGCATCCATCACCCCACGAAAACTGCCGCTCACCGTCGAGCGCATCACCGATGCCGCACTCGAGGTCGTCGCCACCCAGAACTACGATGCGCTGACAATGCGAAGCGTGGCGAAGCTGCTCGACACCGGCCCTGCCTCTCTCTACGCTCACGTCGTGAACAAAGCCGACCTCGATGAGCTGATCATCGGCCGGCTCTGCAACCAGTTGGTCTTGCCCACGCCCGATGCGGCACGCTGGCGCGAGCAGATCGCCGACGTCTGCGCGCAGCTGCGTGACCAGTACCTGGCGTACCCGGGTATTTCGCGGGCCGCCTTCGCCATGGTCGCCACCGACCTCGATGTGCTGCGCGTCGCCGAGGGCATGCTGGCCATCCTGGTCACCGCCGGCATCGACCCACAGACCGCGGCCTGGGCGATCGACGCTCTCTATCTCTATGTGGGTGCGTACACGCTCGAGATCTCGCTCGCCCCACGAGGGGGAATCGATTCCGACGGTACCGACGACTCCGGCCGCGCCGGCGACACCGGCCGCCCCGACGCCGACGGGGTCGTCGGCCGCGAGCAGCGCGACGAGGTGCTTCGCCGTTTCTCCGCCCTGCCGGCCGACACCTTTCCGAACACCCGGCGGTACGCCACCGAGTTGACCTCTGGCACCGGGCACGAACGGTTCGACTTCACCGTGGGCCTGATGCTCGCCACGCTGCTGTGAGGGTGTGCTTCACGACGGCCGCGGCGAAGTGCTGCAGAGAGGGGCGCTGAGGCCGAGAACTTCAGGGCGCAAACAGGCCCGGTAGCCTTGACAGCGAACAGGGGGGCGCATGACGTCTGAATCCGAGGCCGAGCGCGCTTCATCCACCACCGCCGGGCCCACCGCCACCGGTACCCCGGCGGCTCCGGATGCTCGCCGCGACATTCAGGGGCTGCGGGCGCTGGCCGTGATCGCCGTCATCGCGAACCATCTTGTGGGGTGGCCGACGGGCGGGTTCGTCGGTGTCGACATCTTCTTCGTCATCTCCGGATTTCTCATCACAGGCATCCTCGTTCGCGACCGCAGCGGCACTGGCATTCCCACCGAGACCGATACCTCGCATCCCATCGCCCGGTTCTACGCCCGACGTGTCAGACGCATCGTTCCTGCCGCAGCGACCGTTCTCATCGCCACCGTCGGCGGAGCCTGGCTCCTGTTCAACCAGACCCGCGCGCTCGAGACCGTGTGGGATGCCGTTGCCTCGTTCTTCTACACCGCCAACTGGCGGTTCGCCGCCGTGGGCACCGACTATTTTCAGGCCGCGGGCCCCACCTCGCCGCTGCAGCACTTCTGGTCGTTGTCGGTCGAAGAGCAGTTCTACCTCGTCTGGCCATGGCTGCTGCTGTTTCTCTTCGCACTCGCACGCGGCCGCGGCCGCGGCCAGGCTCGCACCCGTGCTCGCTTCGTCGTCGGCAGTGTGATCGCCGCCATTGTGGCCTTCTCGTTCGTGTACGCCGTCTTCGAAACCGCAGCCTCGCCCACAACGGCCTACTTCTCCACGCTCTCCCGCGCCTGGGAGCTGGCTGCCGGAGCCCTGCTGGCACTCACAGCGCCCCAGTTCAGAAAACTCCCCGCAGCCGCACGATTCGTGCTCGGCTGGCTCGGCCTGCTCGTGCTGCTGGCCTGCATCCTTCTGATGAGCGACACCCTTCCCTTTCCGGGCCCCTGGGCCGCAGCACCCGTCGCGGGCACGCTCCTCGTTCTGGCTGCCGGCATCGGCGGCCCCCAGGGCCATCTCTTTCTGCTCACCAACCCGCTCAGCCGCTTTGTGGGCAACATCTCGTATTCGCTGTATCTGTGGCATTTCCCCGTCATCGTGTTCTCGCTGCAACTCGTGCCGGTCGAAACGCCGCAGAACCTGGCCCTGGTCGCCGGCATGATCGTGGCGCTCTCGGTAGTGACCTACTACCTCGTCGAACAGCCCCTGCACCGATCCCCGTGGCTCGAACCACGGGGCACCACTGAGGTTCGACGCGAAGCGTGGCAGGCCTGGCGCGATCGGTTCGGCGCGCAATTCATTCTCGCCACCGTCGGTCTCATCGCGATCGTGGTCGTGGTCTTCGCCGGCGTTCAGATGTCGGGCCGGGGTGTGGCACCGCTGGCCGGAGCATCCGGTGACCCCGGGCTCGCGAGCATCGACCCGAGCGCGCCGGGCATACCCGCCGAGCCCCAGCCCTCGTCGGTCGACCCAGCTGTTCAGCTGCAGGCCGATCTCTCAGAAGCACTTCAAGCGACCGCCTGGCCGAGCACACTATCGCCCTCGCTCGACGACGTCATGCGAACCACCTCGAATGACAACCCCGCGAAGGCCTGTTTCGACATCGGCGCAACACCAGACATCGGGTCGTGCACGTGGGGCGACCCGAACGCGTCGAAGCACCTCTATCTCGTGGGCGATTCGACCGCGATGGCCTACGCCCCCGCCTTCAAATCGATTGCCGAAGGCAGCGGCGGCCGCTGGAAGATCACCACTATCGGCTTGTACGGCTGCCGTTTCACCGATGCCGCGGTGGCCAACGACGGCGACGGCGTGATGGCCGCCTGCCCGCAACGCAAGAGCGACATCGCCCGCGCCATCGTGGCCGACAACCCCCAGCTCGTCATCGTGTCGAACGCGTACGCCCTCGGCAAGTCCCCCAACGGCGCCGCCCTCAGCACCTCAGCACTCGTGGCCTCGACCGTCACCGAGACAGCGAAATACAACGTACCCGGCAGACTGGTCTACCTCGCACCCCCGCCTCTCGGCGCCGACCTGAACCAGTGCTACTCCCCTCGTTCAAGCCCCCGCGACTGCGCCACCGCCGTCGATCCGGCCTTCACCGACTTCGCCGCTGCCACCCAGGCGGCACTCGGCGAGGGCGACCACTTCATCTCGTCGTTGCCCTTCAGCTGCGTGCCCGCCGGATGCCCCGCCTTCGCCGGAACCCTGCCCACAAAGTACGACGACGTGCACCTCACCACCGCTTATTCGGAGCACATCGCCGCGGCCCTTCAGTGGCAGCTCACCGCCCTGGGCCTCGGTTAGCGTTCGAGCGCGTACCCAGGCGGGCGCGCAGTCGCATGCGCAGCAGCACACTGCCGGCCGCGGCGAGGGCGAAGCCGCCAAGGGCCAAGGGCAGCCCGTCGAACCCGGTGGCAGCCAGGTGGGTGGCCCCCGATCCCGCGATCGTGGAGGTGCCAGAACCGGAACCGGTCCCTGCTCCCGTGCCCGTGCCCACGCCCGTGCCTACGCTCCCCGAACCGTCACCCGGGTCGGTAGCGCCGCCTCCGGTGCCGCTTCCAGTGCCGCCACCGGGTGCCACCACCAGAGCTGCACCGACCGTGACCACGTGCGTACCCGCGCCCACTGCGTGCAGTGTGACGTAACCGTCAGCTCCGCGCGTGGCGGCGAAGTCGCCCACCGACGCTTCACCGTTCCACGCCGCCACGCCGTCGACGAACACGTTTGCTGACCGATCGCTCACCGGCACGGCGACATCGCCCGAGGTTCCGGCGGGTGAGGTGACAGTGAGGGCGAACTGGCCAGCCGGTGCGGTGTTCCAGCTCACGGCCAGAGGCCCGTGGGGCGTCGGAAGCTGGCCCTGGGCCCACGTCACCGAACCCGGGTGCGGCGCTACCGTCCACGTGCTGAACCCGCTACCGGTGGGCGTTGCCCCGAGCAGATCATTCGTGAGGGCCGGTAGAACACCGGTCGACCAGCCGTGAGCCGCAGAGGTGAATCCGCCCTCGTACATCGACCCGTTCGCACCGATACCTTCCCAATCGGTCACGCCCGGATCCTGGCTCTCCATCCAGCCGTAGAGTCGTTTGATCTCATCGATCGCCGAGTCGGCCTGGCCCGACAGAAACCGCGCCTGAATCTCAGGATACGAAGTGAAGGCATACACCCGCTGCGAGCCATCCGAAACAAGGGTGTCGTTGTCCATGAACGAGTTTCCGTACGGCAGCGTGGTGTTGGCCGAGAGGTAGTCGAGCGCCTGAGTGGCTCTCTGCTGCCCGGCGACTCCCGCCAGAATCGCGATGCCGTTGCCGTCTTGAGCGTGTCGAACATCGCCGACGTTCGAGTCGAGGTACGCGGCGGCCGTCGAATCCCACAGGTGGGCGTTGATGGCTGCCGACACTGTGGCCGCCCGGTCGGCCCAGGTCTGAGCATCGTCGGCGTGACCGAGCTGCGCGGCGAGTTTGCTGGCATCGGTCAGCGCCTGAACGTAGAGCGCGTTGTAGTAGGTCACTTCACCGGTTCGACCGAGAAACGCATAGTCACCGTAACCGCCCGTGCCGTTCAGGCCTTTCGAGAGCAAACCATTGCTGTCGGTGACGGAGGGGTACCAGGTGTTCAGCACCTTCTGCAGGTTGGGGTAGTACTGCTCGGCGTAAGCGGTGTCGCCGGTGTAGAGCTCGTAGTCCCAACTGCTCGTCACCCACCAGAGCGGGTAGTCGAACAGCGGCAGGGAGTAGTTGCTGATCGATGCCGGCGGAATCCAGCCGTCGGCGCGCTGGTGATCGGCGAGGTCGGCGAGCACGTTCTTGGCCGCGATGCTCACGTCGTGCGTGAGGTAGGCCGTGCGCCCCGAGACCGCCACGTCGCCCACGTACGGGTCTCGATCGCGCTTCGCCCCGTCGGTGAGCACGAGTTTGCCATCGAGACTGGCCGAGTACGAGTTACGCGGGTCGACATCGTCTTTTCTGAACGTGTCAGTGATGAGCTCGTTGGTGTACGAAGCGTTGTACCAGTAACGGTTGAGGTCTTCGTCTGATGACTGAAACCACCCGGTGTAACTGGCGGCGTTACCGACGAACGCAGTGAAGTCGAGCGAGACTCCGCTGATGCTCACGGTGCCGGTGTTGGCCGTGTCGGGCGCGTCAGCCGCGAGCGCGTCGAGCGAGATCTTCATGTACCTGAAACCGTGCAGCCCATCGGCGCACACCTTCGTGCCGTCGGCACAGCCGTGCGCACCCTTCCAGCTGTACGGTGCAGCTGCCACCGCAATCTGGTCTGTACCCGGGGTGATCGTGTCTCCGTTGTTCGAGCGCGTGAAGTCTGAGGTGTCGGTGAGATACTGCTTCGTCTCAGAGAACGCCAGCCTCAGACCGGGGTGGTTTCCGGATGCCCCGGCGAAGCTGATCTTCGGGTACCCCACCACGACCTTGCCGAAGTCGACGGTGATGCTGGGAACCACGTCGGCCTCGATCAGGCCGGGATACACCTCAGCGATGCGGGTGTATTCACCCTTACCTGTGGACTGGTCTTTCGTCACGGTGATACGAACCTGAGTGGTCGTGACGGGTGAGTCGAACGAGACGGCCCGCTGCAGGTCGGTGCTTCCCGTCACCGCAGCGGCTTGGTGCCAGGCGCTGCCGTCCCACGTGTCGACCGTGTAGTCCTGGGGCACGCCATCGCTGTTCGACAGTAGCGTGATGCCCGGCACAGTGACGGGCGTCGGCGACGTGATGGTGAGCGAATCGGGATACGCGCCGTACGTGTTGTCGTTCCAGAACGTCGCCGGGTTACCGTCGAGCGCGTTGCTGGGTTCGTAACTGCGCGGCAGACCGTTGTCGGTGTTCGCCCCGGCGAACGATGATGCCGTTGCCGAGGTGCCAGCCGGCCAGGTGGGCTTGGCCGGGGCCGGCGTTCGGGTGAGGGTGGCGACGCCCGTGCCCAGAACGCCCTCTGCATTGCTCACGCCCGCGGTGGATGCCGCGACCGCGGTGGGCTTCACGTCAGACGTATCGGGGCCGACTACGTATTTCTGCCACGAGGGCGCGGGCACAGCAGGCCCAGAGGCGGCGGGAGCTGCAGCCATCGCTGGCACCGCCGCGACTGCGCCGAGGGCCAACACGAGTGCTCCGCACGCAGCAGCGCGAGCGAAACCGGGAGGAACCGACATAGGAGTGCCTTTCGCACGGAACAGAGAGATACGGAGAGTCAGCTGAGCGGAGGCGAGACGGTGTCTGCCCCGTCGTCATGCCCGCGGCCGTCATGCCCACGGCGACGTCGATGACGTCGCACGACGAGCAATACGAGGCCGGCCAGCAGAAGCAGCCCTGCTGAGGTGGCCCACAGCAGCGGTGTTGCGCCGGTGGCGGCGAGCACCTGCGCGGGTACGGTCAGCGATGACCCTGCTGCTGTTCCCGATGCACCCGAGCCAGGGGCAGGCCCCGTGCCGGGCGTCGCGCCGTTACCCGTGCCGGGGTCAGGAGCGAGCGTTTCGACTACGAACACCAGCTCGTGGGCACCGGCGGCGAAGTCTGCGGGAACAGCCCCGCTGACCGACACCGCACCCATCGCATCCGCCGTGGCCGTACCGAGCACCACAATGTCAGAGTGCAGCTCGACACGAACCGTCGCCGCCGCCGCAAAGCCACTGGCCTCGGCAATCGCCGTCTGACCGGGAGCGATGATCAGCGTGGGTGCGGCGTCACGCGGCGTGAGGGCAAGGGCCGCACTGGTGTTGCCGGCCATGTCGATGGCGCGCACCGAGAGCGTTGACGGCGATGATGTGCTGCCGAGCAGCGCTGTCAGCGAGTCGACCCACGACACACCACCGTCGGAATACTGAAGATGATCGGCGCCAGAACCGCCGTCTTGCGTGAAGGCGACCACACGGCCCGCCGTGCTGAGCCAGCCCCACACAGTGGGCGCGGTGGCATCGACCCGCACCACTTCTGACAGAGCGGCACTGACGTTGCCGGCCCTGTCAGTGGCCCGGTAGCGCAACAAGGTCGAACCTTCGTTCAGCGCCACTGGTGCGGCGTACGGCTGCCAGGCTCCGTCGTCGAGCTGATATTCGACGGTGGCTACTCCACTTCGGGCGTCGTCGGCCTGCAGAGTGGCCGCTGCGCCAGCGGTGTACCAGCCGTTGGCGCCAGCATGCGATACGTCGAGCACGAGCGAGGGGGCGACGGTGTCTTTCGGCACCGGCAGGGTCCAGACATCGGCTATCGACGGGTCATGGTCGCCAAGCCCGTTGAATCGAAACGTGATGGTCACCTTTCCGGTCGAGGTGAGCGTGCCGTCATCCGGAATCAGTGCCTGGTAGGTCACCAGACCGGGGCCAGAATCGGTGCGCGGGTTGAGCCGCTGGGCGACCTGCTGGCCATTGACCAGAATGTCGTAGCTCTTGATCTGGGCCATGTCGTAGGTCTCAATGGCCCGGAGGAGGAACGGCTGATTCGGCGTGACCTGCATGTCGAATGAGAACGCGGCGCCAACCTTCGTGAGGCCCGAGTAGCGCCTCGTGAGGCCGGCCTCGACGGTTGTACCGCCATCGCCGGTCGAAGTCGTGTTGTGGGCAGCCTCAGACGTTGCTTCGCCGAGATCGATGTGGTCGAGCGCACCGGCCGGCGGAGTAGCCAGCAGAACGGTGACCGCTGAGGTCGCTGAAGCAAGCGTGGCACTCCCTGCCACGAACCGTGCCGTGAGAGTCTGCGCTCCTGCGTTCAGAGACAGCGGTACAGAGACGACCACGCTGGCCTGAGTCGAGGCACCCGGCGCCACAGTGACGAGCCGGGAAGGCAGGGCAGTGGGCCAGCCTTTCGGCGGGTCGACAACCAGTGTTCCGCTGATCGCAACGTGCGCCGAGTTCGTGAGCGTCGCCGTGATCGTCGCCGTTTCGGGCGAGTCAGGGTCTGACAGAACGGCAGTGATCGGAGCGATGGCTATCGCCGCAACGACCGACACCAGCTTCGAGACCAGCGTGAAGTGGCGAACCTCACCGCCCACCGTCGCGGTGACGGCTGCCGTGACCGTGACATCGCCCGCCGCACTCGAGGCAGGCAGTGCAACCGAGAAGGGCAGGTCGACGCTCGCACCGGGCGCCACGCTGGTGGCGCTGACCGCGGGTGGATTCGCCGTGAGACCCGCACCCAGGCTGAGCACAGCAGAGAAGCCCGTTGCCGGGTTCGCCGCGGTGTTCACCACGTGCAGCGAGCCGTGAACCGTGTCACCCGGCAGCGCCGTCGCTTCTCCGGGGGCCACCAACGACACCGAGAGGCCGCTGTTCGCCGGGTCGGAGTTGAAGTTGTAGGTACCAGAACCGACCGTCAGTACCGTCACACCGTTGGTGTCAGACACCACGCTCACACCGGCGATCTGGTCGAGGGGCTTACCGCCCTCGGTGACCTCCCAGTGATTCGTGGCGGCGATCTTCACTGTGGCGGTCGTGCTCACGGGAACGGTGACGCCCAGGTCGAGGCCCGTTGCCGTCGTCTTCCAGTCAGAGACGATGCTGCCGTAGACCGAGTCGAAGGTTCCTTTGCCGCTTGTCAGCCCGCCTCCGGGCGTCGGAGCAACCGTGAACGTCTTGTAGCCGGCACTGGTCGCCGCGATGCCACCGATGTTCGCGTACATCCAGTCGCCGACGGCGCCGTACGCGTAGTGATTGAACGAGTTCATAGAGACGTCGCCGAATGAGCCGTCGGGCCGCAACGAATCCCAGCGCTCCCACATCGTGGTTGCGCCCGAGGCGACCTCGTAGCCCCACGAGGGGTAGCTCTTCGTGTTCAACAGTTGATACGCCAGGTCTTGGTGGCCTGTCGCGGTCAGGGCCGGCAGCAGCCAGGGGGTACCGAGGAATCCGGTGGAGAGATGGTTGTCGCGGCTGGCCAGTTTGGCAACGTACTTGTCGCCGACCAGTGCGAGCCTGTCGGCAGGAACGAGGTTCATGCCGATGGCCATCGCATACCCGGTCTCGCTGTTGCCCGCGACCGTGCCGTCATCGGCCAGGTACTTGGCACCGAACGCCGCCTTCACCCTGGTGGCCAGGTCGGCGTAGTGCGCTGCGTCGTCGGTCTTGCCGATGGCGGCCGCCATCTGGCTCATCAGACCCGAGATGTACGAGTAGTACGCCGTGCCGAGAAGGCCCGAATCAGTCGGGTCATCGAGGTTCAACCAGTCGGCGTACCCGCCGCTGTTGCGGATGAGGCTCGAACCGGTCGAGGTTTCGACGTAGTTCATGAACTTCGTCATCATGGCGTAGTTGTCGCGAATCACCGCGGTGTCGCCGTAGGCGTTGTAGAGCGCGAACGGCACTGTCACGCCCGCATCAGACCAGCCCGTTCCGCCGCCGCAGCAGCCCGAACCGGGCGGTGCGGGCGAGACGCCGGGAAGGTTGCCGTCGGCGCCCTGCGAATCGCTGAGGTCGACCAGCCATTTGCTCAAGAAGGCGAGAGTGTCTTGGTTGTAGCTGGCGGTGGGTGAGAAGACGCTGATGTCGCCCGTCCAGCCGAGTCGCTCATCGCGCGCCGGCGTGTCGGTCGGAATCGACAGGAAGTTGCCGCGCTGGCCCCAGGTGATGTTGCTCTGCAGCTGGTTCAGCATGGCATCCGACGTGGTCAAGGTGCCGGTGGTGGGCAGATCGGTGCCCCAGACCAGGCCCGTGACCTGATTCACCGTCGGCGGCGCCGTCACTCCGGTGACCTCGAGGTAACGAAACCCGTGAAACGTGAACGTCGGTGTGTAGTCAGCCGTACCCGTGGTCTTGAAGGTGTAGTAGTCGGTCGCCTTCGCACTTCGCAGGTTCGCGGTGTACAGCGTCTTGTCGGGGTTCAGCATTTCGCCATACCGGATGGTCGCCGTTCTGTTCGCGGTGCCCGTGAGCTGCACCGCGGCGACGCCCACCATGTTCTGGCCCATGTCGTAGATCCAGGTGTTCGGCGCCGACTCAGAGACACTGATCGGAGTGCGCTTCTCGGTCACCCGAACGGGCTGGTCGGACTGCGGTTCGAGCAGGGCCGTCGCAGCCGCGTCGGCCACACCTACGGGTGCCCACGAGGCGTCGGAATACGACGCGTCTTTCCACCCTGTGGGCACCTTGCGTGCGTCGAAGGTCTCACCCTCGATGAGGTCGGCCTGCACGAACGGGCCCGCCGCGGTCTTCCAACTCGCGTCAGAATTCACCCAGGTGCTGGTGCCGTCGGAATAGTCGATGCGCAGTTCTGCGATCAGAGACGGTGCGGTTCCCCAGTGCCCGGGGCCGAAACTGGCGATGTTGCCGGCGTACCAGCCGTCGCCCAGCTCAGCGCCGATGGCATTGCTGCCGCTGGCCACCAGAGAGGTCACGTCATAGGTCTGATAGTCGATGCGTTTGGCGTAGTCGGTCCAGCCGGGGGCGAGCTGTTGGTCGCCGACTTTCTGGCCATTGAGGCTCAGTTCGTACACACCGCGGGCGGCTGCGTAGAGTCGCGCGTTGGTGACCGTCTTGTCGACGGTGAAGCTCTTTCTCAGCAGCGGCTTCGACTGTTCGGTGAGGTAGAGCGGCTCGACAGGAGCGATGAGTTGCAGTCCGTCATTCGTCACGGTGCCACCCGAGAACGGGTTCTGGCCGTCGCTGAAATCGGTGTCGAGCAGCACGCCGGCGGTAGGAGAGACGACTTTCACCGAGTGAATGGTGGAATTCTCTTTGCCCTCCTGCGCCACGCTCTGCCGAAATCCCACATACCCCTGGCTGAGCGAGTTATCGGTGCGAGAGTCGATCACAACACCATCGAGACTGCTGGTGATCACGTTGCCCGCGAAGGTGACAGCGAACGAATGGCTGCCGGTGCGAAGCTGATCGGCCGAGATGAAGGCCGAGATGTCTTTGTTCTCCAGCAGCTGGAAACCACCGTTGATCTTGACGTGGGGGCGCAGTCGGGGGGTGCCGTCGGCAACGCTCAGCTGCCACATGTACGAATTGTTGCTGTCTTTCTCGCGGGCATAGAGCCCCATCACGAGGTTGTCCATCGTGAAGTTCACGGTGACGGTGTAGTCGCTCCACTGCTGCAATTGCACCGCTGGGTCTGGGCCGCCCACCCATTCGCCCTTCCACGCATCCGAACCGGCCAGGGCCGTCTCGAACCAGGCCGGCGCACTCCAGTCAGACGCGCTCTGGTCGCTGCCCCACGCCCGAACCTGCCAGAAGTACCGCGTCTCTGCAGCGAGGGGAGCCCCGGCATAGGTGACGTTCAGTTGGTCGGCAGCGACCACCTTGCCGCTCGCCCAGACGTCAGCGCTCGGCAATGCCGATTCGCTCGATGCCACCCGCACCTCGTAGGCGATCTGCGATACCGCCCGGCCGGTCGAGCTGTCTTTCCAGCTGAACGTGGGAGCCTCTGTGCTGGTGCCGAGCGGGTCTGTCAGCCCATTCGTGCGGAGCTCCCCGGTCGTCAGCGCGTTTATTTCGAGGGCCGAAGCTGCCCGTGCGGCTCCCACGCTTGAGGGGGTCTCGGTCGATGCTGCGGCCGTGAGGCCCCCCGACGCGAGACTGCCGAGCAGCAGCACGAAGGCCACGGCGACAGCGATCCATTGCTTCACCACGGTGCGGATTGCCGAAGCTTCGCCACCGGTTCGACGGTGGGTGAGCGAGCGAAAGTACTGCGAAAAAAGGAACAAGACGACATCGTCTCCCTGGCTCGGCGCTGAGGTGAAGACGCACCATTCAGTGCGTTGATTGCATTTCAGACGTCAATCCTGAATCGATTCATATGCAATACCGGGTCAACCTACAGCAGATTCAATGGCCCCCACAAGGGTCACAGTCCGTTTGCGTCGACCACGGAGGGCGCGCAACGTCGTAATTGTGACCTGATCTGTGTTGACATGCCTATGACCAGCCAGCTAGCCTTCGAACGCCCAAGAGTGAATCGTTTCAGACAATTCGACCCATTCTCAATGAAGAGGAAACAGACGCCCATGGCGATCACCCCAGACAGCTCCGTTCCAGCTGCGCTCGAACTCCGCGGAGTCTCCAAAGCGTTCGGCGCCGTCGTTGCGCTCACCTCAGCCAACCTGAGAGTCGACCTGAATTCGATTCACGCGCTGGTCGGCGAGAATGGTGCCGGCAAGTCCACCCTGGTGAAGATCGTCGCCGGCCTGTACCACCGTGACGCAGGGGACTTTCTGTTGCGCGGCGAATCGGTCGACTTCAGCTCGACGGCCGAGTCGAAGGCCGCTGGCATCGCGGTCATCTATCAAGAGCCGACACTGTTTCCTGACCTGTCTGTCACCGAGAACATCTTCATGGGTCGCCAGCCCACCAACCGGTTCGGGCGCATCGACCGCAAGGCGATGAAAGCCGAGGCCCTGCGCCTGTTCGAGCGTCTCGCCGTTCGCATCGATCCCGATCGGCCCGCAGAGGGCCTCTCGATTGCCGACCAGCAGATCATCGAGATCGCCAAGGCGATTTCGCTCGACGCGCGGGTGCTCATCATGGACGAACCGACCGCCGCCCTGAGCGGTGTCGAAGTCGACCGCCTGTTCGCCGTGGCTCGCAGCCTCAGAGACGAAGGCCGGGCGCTGGTGTTCATCTCCCACCGGTTCGATGAGGTGTTCTCGCTCTGCGACACCATCACGGTCATGCGCGACGGCCAGTACATCTCCACTGACCCGATCTCAGAGGTCACCGTCGACGAGATCGTGCGCCGAATGGTCGGCCGTGATGTGACAGAACTCTTCCCCAAACAAGAAGCTGCCATCGGCGACGTGGTGCTCTCGGTCGAGGGGCTGACACAACCCGGCGTCTTCACCGATATCTCGTTCACGGTTCGAAGCGGCGAGATCGTCGGGCTCGCGGGACTCGTGGGTGCCGGCCGCAGCGAGGTGGTGCGCGCCGTCTTCGGGGTCGACCCCTACGCAGCCGGCCGCGTGATCATGAGCGGCACCGCGGTGCCCAAGAACAGCCCGTCACAGGCGATGCGTCTGGGATTGGCCCTCGTACCCGAAGACCGTCGCAAACAGGGCCTCGTGCTCGAGTCATCAGTGGCGCGCAACGCCACCATGGCCATCCGTCGCTCGCTGTCGAAACTCGGACTCATCGACTCGCACGTCGAGAACAAGGCCGCCGCCATCTGGTCGAGCCGACTTGAAGTCAAAACAAATGCTCTCGATGCCGAAGTGGGCACGCTGAGCGGCGGCAACCAACAGAAGGTGGTTCTGGCCAAGTGGCTGGCCACCAACCCCAGGCTGCTCATCATCGATGAGCCGACCCGCGGTATCGATGTGGGCACCAAGGCTGAGGTGCACCGCCTGCTGTCACAGCTTGCCGGTGAGGGAATGGCCATCCTCATGATCTCGTCAGAACTACCCGAGGTGCTCGGCATGGCAGACCGCGTGCTCGTCATGCGCGAAGGCCGTCTCACCGCAGAGATCTCACGAACCGAAGCGACGGCCGAATCGGTCATGTTCGCCGCAACCCACTCCCAGGAGCACGCCGCATGACCACCTCCACGCGGGCAACCGCCCCCGCCCCGCTGCCGGGCCGGCCGAGAGGCACAAACGCCGTGACAGAGACGCTCGGTCGGTTCGTGCGGGCACGCGAGACGGGCATCCTGCTCGCTCTGCTCATCGTCATTCTCGTGACCACCATCAAGAACCCCACCTTTCTCTTCAGTGGCGATGGCTGGCGCGACCTGCTGCTCACCCCGTCGATTCTGGTACTCGTCGCTATCGGCCAAGCCGTGGTCATCATCACCCGCAGCGTCGACCTCTCGGTGGGTTCTGTTCTCGGGTTGAGCGCTTTTCTCACCGGAAAGGTCTTCGTCAGCTTTCCCGGCATGCCCATCATTGCGGTGTTCCTGATCGGGCTCATCTTCGGCGGCGTTCTCGGGCTCGTGAACGGTGTGCTGGTGGCATTCGCCCGGGTGCCCGCGCTGGTGATCACCCTCGGAACGCTGTACGCATACCGCGGCATCAATGTGGTGTGGGCCGGCAGTGGGCGCATCAACGCCTCCGATTTGCCCAAAGAGTTTCTCGCGCTCGGCACCGGCCAGTTTCTGAGCATCCCGTTTCTCGCCATCATTGCTCTCGTGGTGCTCATCGCCGCGGGGTGGTTCATGAAGAACATCCGCGGTGGCCGTGAGCTCTACGCGATCGGTTCAGACCCGTCAGCGGCCAACCTGTACGGCCTGAAGGTCACCCGCCGCATCATCTTCGCCTTCGTCTTCTCGGGTGCTCTCGCCGGGCTCGCGGGCGTACTGTATGCCGCTCGGTACGGAACCGTCGACTCTCAGGCGGGTACGGGTTTCGAACTCGACGCAGTGGGCGCGGCCGTCATCGGTGGTGTCGCCATCGTCGGCGGGAGTGGAACCGTGTGGGGCGCGGCCATCGGCGCGATTCTGCTTCTCACGATCAACCGTGCGCTTCCCATTCTCGGGGTACCGGACTTCTGGCAGCAGGCGGTGGTGGGAATTCTCATCATCGGGGCCATCGTGCTCGACCGAGTGCTCGCGCTTCGACAATCGCGCCGACTGATCAAGGAGAGGGACGCCTCGCATGTCTGACACCACCACCCTCACCTCGCCCGCCGCTCCCGCCGGGCAGGCACCCGGCCGCAGCTACCGCAACTACGGCAGTTCGCTGTTTCGACGCATCTTCGTCACCCGCGAAATGGCGGTCATCGCGCTTCTTGCAATCGTCATCATCGTGGCCTCTGTCAGTGTGAAGAACTTCGCCTCCCCCATCACCTTCAGCTACCTTCTGCTCGACACCACGCCCATTCTGCTGATCGCGCTGCCGATGACCCTCGTCATCATCACCGGTGAGATCGACCTGTCGGTGGCAAGCATGATGGGCCTGTCAAGCGTGACCGTCGGAACGCTGACACAGGCGGGCTGGCCCATCGAGGTGGCCTTCGTCGTCGCCCTGGTCGTCGGTGTCATCGGCGGCGCGCTCAACGGTTTTCTGATCACCGTGGTGGGGCTGCCTTCACTGGCCGTCACCATCGGCACGCTGGCGCTCTACCGCGGGCTGGCGGTCGGCCTGCTCGGCACAACGGCCGTCACCGACTTTCCGAAGTTCTGGACAGACATCGCGAAAGCGAAGTTCGCGGCGACCGGCATCCCCGTTGTCATCGTCCCGTTCATCATCCTCGCGGTCGTCTTCGCGGTTCTGCTGCATTTCACTTCGTTCGGCCGCGGTATCTTCGCCATCGGCCTGAGCTCAGAGGCGGCCGCGTTCTCCGGGGTGCACGTCGAGCGCACCAAATTCATCCTCTTCATGCTCACCGGAGTCGTTTCGGCATTCGCTGGTATCTACTACACGCTGCGCTTCGGCAGTGCCCGCGGCGACAATGCGACGGGGCTCGAACTGTCGGTGATCGCCGCAGTGCTGCTCGGCGGAGTCTCGATCTTCGGTGGGCGAGGAGCCCTTCACGGGGTCATCGCCGGTGTTCTGCTCATCGGAGTGCTCGGCAGCGCGCTGCGCCTCGCCAACGTCTCAAGCGACGTCATCAACATCATCACCGGCGCGCTCCTCGTGCTCTCGGTCGTGAGCACAAGCTTCTTGGCCTGGGCGCGCAAGCGCCGTCAGCGCCGCGGAGGAACCAAGAAAACTGCCGTCTCAGCTACCGCAGGCTGACACGCTCACACCTCTGCCGGTAGATCACAACCGGCACAATGAAAGGAAGAACAACGATGTTGTTTCATAACACGCGGCCCACCCGGCGCGCCATTCGTGCTGGCGCCATCGGCGCCATGGCGGTTTCGGTCGCCCTCGTCGCCGCCGGCTGCGCCACCACCAGCTCCACCCCCGCCGCGAGCGGTGCGGCGACGGGTGGATCGGGAAACTACGCCATCACATTCGTTCCCAAGAACCTCGGCAATGCGTACTTCGACGCCTCAGACAAGGGCGGCGCCGCGGCGATCACCGAGTTCGGCGGAAAGTACTCCGAAGTCGGGCCCGCCACGGCAAGCCCCGACGCGCAGGTCAGCTTCATCAACACGCTCACACAACAGCAGGTCGGTGGAATCGTCATCTCGGCGAACGACCCCAAGGCCATCGGCGATTCACTGAACGAGGCGCGTGCGGCCGGAATCAAGGTCGTCACGTTCGACTCAGACACCGACCCGAGCTACCGCGACATCTTCATCAACCAGGCCAGCCCCGAAGGCATCGCGAAGTCGCAGGTTGACCAGATCGCCTCGCAGATCGGTGACACCGGTGAGATTGCGATTCTGTCGGCATCGGCGAACGCGACGAACCAGAATGCATGGATCGACCTGATGAAGGCCGACCTGGCCAAAGACCACCCGAACATCAAGCTCGACGAAGTCGTCTACGGCGACGACGACGATCAGACCTCGTTCGACAAGACCGCGGCGCTTCTGCAGAGCCACCCCGATCTGAAGGGCATCATCTCCCCCACCACGGTCGGAATCGCTGCCGCGGCCCGCTACCTGTCGACCTCGTCGTCAAAGGGCAAGGTCGCTTTGACCGGCCTCGGAACCCCGAACCAGATGCGCGCCTACATCGCTGACGGCACCGTCACCTCGTTCGCGCTGTGGAACCCGGCCGACCTCGGCTACCTCGCGGCGTACGCCGACAAGGCACTGATCGATGGCACCATCACCGGCAAGAGCGGCGACAAGTTCACCGCCGGCAAGCTCGGCTCGTTCACCGTGGGCGACAAGGGCACCGTGCTTCTCGGTGACCCGACCGTGTTCAACAAGGCCAACATCGACCAGTTCAACTTCTAGGCGATAGCTGAAGTCAGAACGAGAGGTGGGGGGGGGGGGGGGGACCGCCCCCCCCC
>NZ_JASJXO010000050.1:0-29615 GCF_035018625.1 Subtercola sp. RTI3
GGTTTGCGGGTGCGACGGCCAGCCACCCGCAAACTTCGCCGAGTCGATGAAGTCAGGGCGCCGAGCAGCGGCGGTCAGAGGGCCGCGGCAACGGCGCGAGCGGCCTGGCGGGCGGAGAAGAGGCAGCCGCCGAGAAAGGTGCCCTCGAGCGAGCGGTAGCCGTGCATCCCGCCGCCGCCGAAGCCGCTGGCCTCGCCGGCTGCGTACAACCCCGGCACGGGCGAGCCGTCGGCGCCGAGCGCACGACCTGCGAGGTCGGTCTCGATTCCACCGAGTAATTTGCGCGTGACGATGTGCAGCTTGACGGCGATGAGCGGCCCCGCGGCCGGGTCGAGCAACTCGTGCGGCGACGCCACCCGGATGAGCTTGTCGCCGAGGTATTTTCGGGCGCCCCGAACCGCGGTGATCTGTGCGTCTTTGGTGAACGGATGCCCGATCTCCCGGTCACGCGCCCGAATCTCCTTCTCCACCAGCTGCTCATCGAGCCGCGCGTCACCGGGCCCCGCCGAGAGCCGTTGCATGCCGGCGAGCAGCTCGGACAGCGTGTCGGCCACCACGAAGTCGACGCCCCGCTTCTTGAACGCCTCGATGGGCCCGGGGGCGCCGGGCCCGACGCGCGCGGCCAACAGGCGCAGATCTTTGTTCGTGAGGTCGGGGTTCTGCTCGCTGCCCGAGAGCGCGAACTCCTTTTCGATGATCTTCTGCGTGAGTACGAACCACGTGTAGTCGTAGCCGGTCGCCACGATGTGTTCGAGGGTGCCGAGCGTGTCGAAACCGGGGAACAGGGGCACAGGCAGCCGTTTTCCGGTCGCGTCGAGCCAGAGTGACGAGGGCCCCGGCAGAATGCGAATACCGTGCTGCGGCCACACCGGGTCGAAGTTCGTGATGCCCTCGGTGTAGTGCCACATGCGGTCGAAGTTGATGAGCCGGGCCCCGGCCGCTTCAGTGATGCCGAGCATCCGGCCGTCGACGTGGGCAGGTACGCCCGAGAGCATGGATGCCGGCGGCCGCCCCATGCGCTTCGGCCAGTTCTGACGCACCAGCTCGTGGTTGCCGCCGATTCCGCCGCTCGTCACGATGACGGCCGACGCTCGGAGTTCGAACTCGCCCACCACATCGCGCGTGCTCGTCACCCCGCGCCCTGCGTCGCTCGCGGCGAGAATGCTGCCGCGAACGCCGGTGACCGTTCCGCCGGTGCTTGTCAGGGCGTCCACTCGGTGCCGGTGCAGCACGGTGATGAGACCGTTTGCCACCCCGCGCTCGACACGAGCGAGGAAGGGCGCGAGAACGCCGGGGCCGGTGCCCCAGGTGATGTGAAAGCGGGGTACTGAGTTGCCGTGCCCGTTGGCCGTGTAGCCGCCGCGCTCGGCCCAACCCACGATGGGGAAGAACCGCACGCCCTGCTGGTGCAGCCACGAGCGCTTCTCGCCGGCAGCGAACTGCAGATAGGCCTCGGCCCAGAGCTTCGGCCAGTAGTCTTCTGCGCGATCGAACCCGGCGCTGCCGAACCAGTCCTGGCGGGCGAGTTCGAGCGAGTCGTGCACGCCGAGGCGGCGCTGTTCGGGGCTGTCGATGAGAAAGAGGCCGCCGAACGACCACCACGCCTGGCCGCCGAAGGAGGCGGCAGGCTCCTGTTCGACGATCGTGACGTGTTTGCCCGCGTCGACGAGCTCGGCGGCAGCGACGAGGCCGGCGAGACCGGCACCCACAATGATGACGTCGGTCGAGGCGGTACCGCTGGCGTGCTGGGCCATCTCAGAAACTCCTTCGTTGTCTGTGTCGCCGCCAAGCTGCCGCCCGAGCGGCGCCTACTCGTCGAACGTATTCACCATCGCATGCGCAGCACGTTCGAGATAGTCCCAGAGCGTGGCATCCTGCAGCGGCGGCAGTTCGAGCGAGTCGACGGCCGCCCGCATGTGCGTCAGCCACCGGTCGCGCGCATCGGGGTTCACCTTGAACGGATTGTGGCGCATACGCAGCCGCGGGTGGCCGCGCTGCTGGCTGTACGTGGTGGGCCCGCCCCAGTACTGCTCGAGAAACCCGGTGAGGCGTTGGATGGCTCCCTCGAGGTCTTCTTCGGGGTACATGGCCACGAGAACGGGGTCGCCCGCGACCCCGCGGTAGAACTCGCGTACAAGGCGTTCGAAGGTGGGTCGACCTCCGAGCTGATCGTAGAACGTCACCCCGTCAGAGCTCGCGGGCACCGATGCCGTGGGTACGACGGGGATGAGCCCGAGCGGCGGCGGGGTGGGGAGGGCAGTGTCTTCGGGCATCCGGTATCAGGCCTCGCTGTTCGGGGGAGTGGAGCGGTTCGCGCGCGTCGGGGCAGTGGAGGTGCCTCGGCGCGGGGCGCGCGGCGCGCGAGTGGCAGCGGGCAGGGTGCTGACGGGCGGGGTGTCGGCGGGCACCGTGCTCTCGGGTACCGTGCTGGTGGGCCCGGTTCGGGGTGCGCGTGCGCCTGCGATGGATGCAGCACCCTCGAACCCCGTCAGCACGATGCTGTTCAGCGAGGGCAGTTTGACCCCCATCTCGTCGAGCGCGCGTTTCAACTGCATGCGCAATTCGCGGGCGACATCGTCTTTGGCGTTCGTTCGGGTCTTGACCACCAGGCGAATGACAAGTGCCTCGGCCGAGATGCTTTCGAGGCCCCAGATCTCGGGCTTCTCGATGACCCGCGAACGCCACTTCGGGCTCGCGGCCAGCTCGTTCGCGGTCTCGAGCATCTTCTCCTGCACGGCGTCGACATCGGTGTCGTACGGAATGGCGAGGTCGATGATGACCCGTGCCCAGCCCTGCGACATGTTGCCCACGCGGGTGATCTCGCCGTTGCGCACGAACCAGAGGGTTCCGTTGACGTCGCGCAGGGTGGTGACGCGGATTCCGACGGCCTCGACCACGCCGGTGGCCGGCCCGAGGTCGACCACGTCGCCGACGCCCAGCTGGTCTTCGACCACCATGAAGAGGCCGTTCAGCATGTCTTTGATGATGTTCTGCGCGCCGAAACCGAGCGCGGCCCCGATCACACCGGCCGAGGCAACCAGCGCGGAGATCTGAAAGTTCAGTTCGCTCAGAATCATGATGAACGCGAACACCACGATGGCCCACGTGATGAAGTTCGACAGAACGCTGCCCATGGTGCGGGTGCGCTGCACCACTCGTACGGCAGCGATGGGCGAGGCGATGAGTGCCTGGGTGTCTGCGGCATCATGCTTCTTCTTCACGCCGGTGACTACGCGCTTCACGACACGGTCGACCGAGTGCAGCAGGATGACCCGGATGATCAGGGCACCGACCACGATGGCGACGATGTTGATCAGGGGTTTGAATGACTCGTAGAACTTGCCCAGATTGAAGAAGAATTCATTCATAGACCCACGATTCTACTGACCGAGCCTCACCGAAAGCTGAGCGGCGCTCCCGGGGGAGAACGCCGCTCAGCGGTGGTGTTCGGTGGTGTTCGGCGGCTGGGAACCTACTCGGCGTCGCGCTTCTGCGCCGCGAGTGCGCGGTCGACACCAGCGAGGTTCTCGACCACGAGACGGCGCAGCGCCGCGGGTTCGGGGTCGGTGTCGAGCCATGCCTGCGTGGCGTCACGCAGCTCCTGGCCGGCGAGGCCCGAGGGGTACAGGCCCGTGATCAGCGTCGCAGCGATCTGGTACGAGCGGTTCTCCCACAGGTCGGTGACGACCTCGAAGTACTTCGCGATGTACGGCTGCAGCAGCGACTCGTCGGTGGCCCGCTGAAAGCCCGCCGTGGTGGCCCGCACAATGAGGTTCGACGCGTCGTCACTGTCGACGAGGGATGCCCACGCCGCTGCCTTGGCCTCGGCCGTCGGAATCGACGCTCGCGCGCTCGCCGCCGACTGTGCACCGCTCGCAGTGTTGTCGGCCGCCTGTGCCGCAGCGATCTCGCTCTCGCCAGCCGCCCCGCCCACAACCAGTGCGATGAGCAGATCCCATGACAGATCGGTGTCGATCTCCAGGCCCTCAAGCGCAACCTCGCCGCTCAGCAGGGAGGCGACTGTTGAGAGAGTCTCCTCGCTCGTGGCGACGGCCGCGAAGAACCGCACGAACTGAAATTGCTCGTCTGACCCGGGCGCCGCGTTGCGGGCCAGCGACCACAGCTCGTCGGCGGCCAGGGCGGTCGTCTCCTTCTGTGCTGCGGGAGCCACGTACATGTTCGCAGTGAGTACCAGCTGGTTCAGGGCCGTGCGAAGCGTGGTGCTCTCGCTCTCGGTCGCCACGTTGCCCAGCACAAGCTGTACGAAATCGCGGGGGCGCGTCTCGGCGTCACGCGTCGCATCCCACACCGAGCCCCACACGATCGAGCGGGCGAGCCCGTCTTCGATCGCGGCGAGGTGCTCGATGGCGGTGTTCAGTGACAGGGAGTCGAGACGGATCTTCGCGTAGGCGAGGTCGTCGTCGTTCAGCAGCACGAGGTCGGGGCGTGACAGCCCCACGAGCTCGTCGACCGTCGTGCTGGCCCCATCGACATCGAGCTCGACGCGGTGGTTGCGAATGAGCGCACCCTCGTGCAGGTTGTAGAACCCGATCGCCAGGCGGTGCGGCCGGATGGTCGGGTACGCCTCGATCGCGGTCTGGGTCACGGCGAACGACGTGATGACCCCGTCAGAATCGGTTTCGATCTCGGGGCGCAGCGTGTTCACGCCAGCCGTCTCGAGCCAGAGCTTCGACCACTCGGAGAGGTCGCGACCGCTGGTGGCCTCGAGCTCGGTGAGCAGGTCTTTCAGCTCGGTGTTCGAGTAGGCGTGCTTCTGGAAGTACTGTCCGACACCGGCGAGAAACTGCTCTTGTCCCACCCAGGCGACGAGCTGCTTGAGCACAGAGGCGCCCTTCGCATACGTGATGCCGTCGAAGTTCACCTGCACATCGTCGAGGTCGTTGATGGTGGCGAAGATGGGGTGCGTCGAGGGCAGCTGGTCTTGGCGGTAGGCCCAGCTCTTCTCGGTCGAGGCGAAGGTCGCCCAGGCGCCGTGCCACTCGGTGGCCTCGGCCGTCGCGAGGGTGGAGATGTACTCGGCGAACGACTCGTTCAGCCACAGGTCGTTCCACCACTTCATGGTGACCAGGTCGCCGAACCACATGTGCGCGAGCTCGTGCAAGATCGTGACGACGCGGCGCTCCCGCACGGCATCCGTCACCTTCGAGCGGAACACGTACGCCTCGGTGAACGTCACCGCTCCCGCGTTCTCCATGGCACCGGCGTTGAACTCGGGTACAAACAGCTGGTCGTACTTGGCGAACGGGTACGGGTAGTTGAAGCGCTTCTCGTAGAACTCGAAGCCCTGGCGGGTCTTCTCGAACACGTAGTCGGCATCCATGTACTGCGAGAGCGAGGCACGCGAGAACACGCCCAGCGGAATCACTCGGCCGTCGCTCGAGGTGAGTTCGCTGCGCACGACCGCGTAGGGCCCGGCCACGATGGCGGTGACGTACGACGAGAGAATCGGAGTGGTCTCGAAGCTCCAGGTTGCACTGCCGTCGCCGGCCGAGATGGGCTCGGGGGTGGGCGAGTTCGAGACGACCTGCCACGCTGCGGGCGCGGTGACCGTGAACGTGAACGTGGCCTTCAGGTCGGGCTGCTCGAACACGGCGAACACGCGCCGCGAGTCGGGAACCTCGAACTGGCTGTACAGATAGACCTCGTTGTCTACCGGGTCGACGAAGCGGTGCAGGCCCTCGCCGGTATTCGTGTACAGCGCGTCGGCCACGACCGTGAGCGTGTTCGTGTCGCCGAGGTCGTCGAGCTGAATGCGCACGTTGTCGCTGACGGTTGCGGCGTCGAGCGCCCGCCCGTTCAGCTCGACAGTGCGCACGTTCTTCGTGATGGCATCGATGAAAGTGGATGCCCCCTTCGAGGCCGTGAAACGAACCGTGGTGGTGCTCAGAAAGGTTTCCGGCCCCTGAGTGACGTCGAGCGTGACGTCATAACTCGACACTGAGATGAGCGCGGCACGCTGCTGGGCTTCGACGCGGGTGAGGTTTTCTCCAGGCAACTGATGTTCTCCATACTGGTTGTGATCTTTGCGGCACGCTCTGGCAGCCTTGTGGGCGCCGGGCGCGTGAATGCTCCGAACCAGCCTAGCGAGCGGTCGCCGGGCATGCCGCCTGTAAACTCGCCCCATGCGCATTCACCTCGGCACCGATCACGCGGGGCTCGACTTCAGCCGGCACCTTCTCGACCACCTCAGCGCGGCCGGGCACGAGGTCGTCGACCACGGCCCCACCGACTACGACCCCATCGACGACTACCCGTCGTTCTGCATCAATGCGGCGCTCGCCGTGGTGCGCGACCAGCGGGCCGGCGTCGAAGCACTCGGCATCGTCTTCGGTGGTTCGGGAAACGGCGAGGCCATCGCCGCGAACAAAGTGAACGGCGCCCGTGCGGCCCTGGTCTGGAGCCACTCCACCGCCCTGCTGGCCCGCCAGCACAACGATGCGAACCTCATCGCGATCGGCGCGCGGCAGCACACGGTCGACGAGGCCGTTGCGTTCATCGACACCTTCATCAACGAACCGTTCTCGTTCGAAGAGCGGCACGCACGGCGCATCGCCCAGCTGGCCGAATATGAGGCGACGGGCGCCATCGCGGGCATTCACGTCGGCGCCGACGTGATCACCGCCAGCAACTGAACCACCACCACTGAACCACCACCACTGAACCAGGGAGCAACGCCGTGCCTGAGGGCCATTCCGTTCACCGTATCGCGCTTCAGTTCGAGCGCGACTTCGTCGGTCACCGCGTCGCCGCCAGCTCCCCGCAGGGCCGTTTCGCTGAGGGTGCAGCCGAGATCGACGGGTTGACGCTGGTCGAGGCTCGTGCGGTGGGAAAACAGATGTTCCTGCGGTTCGAGAATGACCTGTGGCTGCGCATCCACCTCGGCATCTATGGCGCCTGGGATTTCTTCGGCACCGTCTCGCCGATCACCTCTGAGTCGGAAGCGCTCGGCAGCATGGGCGCGCCGAGGCTCAGGCGCGCCGTGCGCATGGCCGAGACCGAGAACACGAAAGACGTCGACCTCGAATCGTTTCCGCCTCCGCCGGTCGGAGCCGTGCGGGTGCGGCTGATGACCGACGCAACGGTCGCCGATCTGCGTGGCCCCACCGCGTGCGAGGTGATCGGCGCCGACCAGGTCGCCACCGTGCTTGCGCGGCTCGGGCCCGACCCCGTCACTGACAACACTCCCGAGGCCGAAGACCGGTTCGTGGCGAGCATCCGCACGAAGCCCACGCCCGTCGGGCTGTTGCTCATGGATCAGTCGATCGTCAGCGGAATCGGCAATGTGTACCGCGCCGAGCTGCTGTTTCGTGCCCGCCTGAACCCGCACACCCCGGGCAAGAATGTCAGCGAAGACCAGGTGCGTGCCGTCTGGCGCGACTGGGTCTACCTGCTCGACATCGGCATCCGTACTGGCATGATGCTGACGATGGATGGCCAGACCCCCGAAGTTGAGGCGGCAGCGCGGTTGAATCGCAGCGACCGCTACTGGGTATACAAACGTGAGGGATTACCCTGCCGGGTCTGCTCAACGCATATCATCATGGAGCTGATGGCGTCACGAAAGCTCTACTGGTGCCCGAACGACCAAGCGTGACCGAGTAACCTCGGCTCATGAGAACCAACCCGAGTTTCGCCCTGGCCGACACGGAGGAGATTCGCCGTCTCATTCGGCTGAACCCCTGGGTGACGCTCGTCAGCAACACCAGCACGGGGTTGGTGGCATCGCACTATCCCGTCGTGCTCGACGAAGAAGCTGATGGCATCGCGGTGCTCAGCCACGTGGGGCGGCCGGATGAACGGCTGCACGAACTCGGGCAGCATGAGGTTCTGGTGATCATCCAGGGG
This sequence comes from Subtercola sp. RTI3, assembly GCF_035018625.1. NCBI lineage: Bacteria > Bacillati > Actinomycetota > Actinomycetes > Micrococcales > Microbacteriaceae > Subtercola > Subtercola sp. RTI3. The sequence continues at coordinate 7,867 of NZ_JASJXO010000050.1, forward strand.
CCCCACGGGTACATCTCGCCGGGCTGGTACGACGCCAACCCCGCCGTGCCCACCTGGAACTTCGTGGTGGCGCACCTGCACGGGGTGCCCGAGATTCTCTCCGACGACGAGAACCTCACGGTGCTCGCGCGCCTGGTCGACCACTTCGAAGACCGCATGCCGGAGCCACGGCGCATGGCCGGAACGCTCGAGAACGCGGCCTACGCCCGGCGCATCAGCGCCGGCACGGTGGGCTTTCGCCTCACGGCCACGCGCATCGACGCCAAGTCGAAGCTCAGCCAGAACAGGCCGGCCGAGACGGTGGAGCGCATCATCCACGAGCTCACCGAGGGTGACAACTACCGCCAGCCCGAGCTCGCCGCCGAAATGCGGCGGGTACACCCGGTGGGCGGGGTGGGTGGCGGCTACGCTGGCGTGCCCACCGCTGCCGGTCCGTCGGAGGCTGCCGCTGCCGCTGATGAATTGCCCACTGCTGCCACGCCGTCGGGTGCCGAGTGACCGACGACGTCTTCCTCACCGGCGGGCGCATGCCCGGCCACGACGGCAGCCTCGACGTGCTGCTGGCCGACGGGCGCATCCGGGCCATCGTGCCGACGGGGATCGTCGCGGCGCCGAACTCTTCTCGGGTGATCGAGCTCGAGGGGCGCTACCTCATCCCGGGGCTCTGGGACAACCACGTGCACTTCACGCAGTGGTCGCTGCTCGGGCGTCGGTTCGACTTCGGGGCGGCACACTCGCCCGAAGCGGTCGCGGTGCGGGTGGCTGAGGTTGTGCATCCGGGCGACCCAGCGACCGAACGCGCAGAGCTCGTGGGCGCACGGCTGCCGGGTGCGGGGTTCGCCGGCCGGTTCGCGCGGCCCGTGATCGGCTACGGCGTGCGCGATGCGCTCTGGGCGGGCGAACTGACCCGGGGGCAGCTCGATGCGGCGGCGGGAGCGCAGCCGGTCGTTCTGTTCAGCAACGACCTGCACTCGTGCTGGCTCAACACGGCGGCTCTCAGGCAGTACGGGCTGGCCGAGCATCCGTCGGGCCATCTGGTCGAAGACGACTGCTTTCGCATCGCCCGTGAACTCGACGATGTGTCTGACGACGAGGCCGACGAACTCGCCGCTCTCGCGGGCCGGCGCGCTGCCGCCCTGGGCGTCGTGGGCGTCGTCGACTTCGAGATGCGCGACAACTACGCCGACTGGAGCCGCCGCATCGCCGCCGGCCAGCAGAACCTCCGCGTGGCGTTCGGAATCTACTCGCAGCACCTCGCGCTCGCGGCCGAGCGCGGGCTCCGCACCGGCGACGTCATCCCGAAGACGGGCGGGCTGCTCAGCGTGGGGCCGTTCAAGGTCATCACCGACGGGTCGCTCGGCACCCGCACCGCCTACTGCTTCGAGCCGTATGCGGGGTTTGCGGGCGCTGGCGCTGCTGCTGGTGCTGGTTTCGGTGTCGATGGGAGCCCGGGGCATTCGCACGGCATGCTCACGGTGGCTCCGGATGCCCTGCTCGCGTTGCTCCGACGCGCCACCGCCCAAGGGCTCAGGCCCGCCGTGCACGCCATCGGCGACCACGCCAACCGCTTGGCGCTCGACGCCTTCGAGGCCCTCGCGGCAGGCGATGCTTCCGCAGTGACGGCTGCTGCTGCTGCTGCTGCCGCCGCTGCCGGTGTTGCCGCGGGAGCGCCGGGGCCCGGCGTGCTCGCAACGCCCGACCTCACACGAGGGTGGGGCGCCGCGGTTCCGGCGTCGATCGCCGGGGGAGCAGTGCTGCCGTGGGGGCGTATCGAGCACGCGCAGCTGCTCGCCGACACCGACTTCGAACGGTTCGCGGCCCTCGGTGTGGCGGCGAGCGTGCAACCCGAGCACGCGATGGATGACCGTGACATCGCCGACCGGTACTGGGCCGGCCGCACAGACCGAGCGTTCGCCTTCGAGCGCCTGCGGGCATCCGGAGCCGCACTGTTGCTCGGGTCTGATGCCCCCGTGGCTCCGCTCGACCCGTGGATCAGCCTCTCGGCCGCCGTCTCGCGTGCTCGCGACGGGCGCCCGGCCTGGCATGCCGAGCAGCGCCTCTCGGCGCTCGCTGCTCTGGCCGCGGCGACAAACGGCGTTGGAACCATCGGCGTGGGCCTGCCCGCCGACCTCGCCATCGTGGAGCTCGACCCCCTGACCGCTGACCCCGGGCGCCTTCGCACCATGCCCGTCGCGGCCACCTTCCTCGCTGGTCGCCCCACCCACCTCGGCGCCTGGGCCGCCTCCTAGCCCAGGGGTTACGGCAGGGTGGGAATCAGGGGAGCGGGGGCTGTGCGGAGCAGTGCACGAGGGCGTAGGGGCCGGAGGCGCGCTGCTGGTCGATGACGGTTCCGTCGACGGTGATGCGGCACGAGAGGGTCTCTGCGGGGTCGGAGGGATCGGTGGCGGCACCGGTCAGCTGGGGTGACACGGTGGCGGAGAGGAAGATCGGCTGCGAAAGAGCCGACGTGGTGATGGTTCGCGAGTAGGGGATCGGCTGGGGGCCCGACGGATTGGGCCCAGAGGTGCTGTCGAGCGAGGGGAACTCGGTGATGACGGCGGAGGGCGCCGTTCCGGTCACCTCGTAGACGATGGTCGCGGTGGCGGGAGCAGGCTTGGTGACAGGGCCGGCGGCATGCGGGCCAGCGTTCGAATACGGTTGGCCGCCGGTGAGAGACGAGACCCCGTGCTGTGCGAGCGGGATGACGTAGAAGTACAGGCCGGCGGCAAGTGCGGCGGTGGCGGCGAGGCCGATGAGCGAGCGCAGCAGCCTGATGCCCGGAATGATCGGGGGCAGCAGGCGCGCGCCGAAGGAGGTGCCGCCGAGCACCAGAACCAGGGCAGCCAGACCGACCAGTACGGGGTCGATGTGGAGGACGAACACGACGATGGCACCGACAGCGAGCAGCAGCGCGGCCACGCCAGCCAGTACGAGAGCGATGACGCGCCCGGGGCGCCGCGGACGCCCGGGGCGACCGAGCGGGCCCGGGCCAGACCCCGGCCCCGCCGGTGGCAGGGGCGTGGTGGCGGGCAGCGCTGGTGCCGAACCCCTGCGCGGCGTCGGAACGGGAATCATGCTGAGAGAATATCAGTTTCTGGGCATCCGGAACCGCTCATGTGCAGAACAGGCGGCGATTGCAGAGCCCGAACGCGAAAAAGGGCCTCCTAGGAGGCCCTTTTCAGTGGTCGTGCAGGTGGTGCACGTCACGCAGGCAGCGCGAGCGCCACACGAGTGAAGACGCGAATCAGACTGCGCTGATGTGAGCGAACAGGAACCAGCGGTCTTTCTCGAGGCTGCGGGCGATCTGGATGGCGACGTCTTGGCTCGCGGCGTCGATGGCGCCGAGCTCCTTGATGGCCTTGTTCACGCCGACGAGCAGGGCGTCGATCTGGTTCACGAGCGAACCGATCATGACCTCGGCGGGCTGGAACCCGGCCGGCAGCTCGGGCAGCGTGGTGTTCGCCGCGACGGCGCCGATGCGGGCGTCGAGGGGCAGGCCGAGGGCGACGACACGCTCAGCGGCGGTGTCGGCGTAGTCTTCAGCGCGTTCGACGATCTCGTCGAACAGCTCGTGAACGGCGATGAAGTTCGCGCCGCGAACGTGCCAGTGGGCCTGCTTGCCGTTGATGACGAGGGCCTGCGAGTCGATGACGACCTGGCTCAGAAACTGAGCGGCAGCGGCAGCAACATCGGGGTTGGCCGAGCTCGTGATGGTGGTGACAACGTCTGACATAACGTCTCCCTTCTAAACATGGTCCTCATCGGGCGAGGTGATGAGCGCAACGTTACTCAGTTCAGAGAGGCGCGCAAGCAAGCACAGGCTGCACTAACGAAGGGAAGGTTAACCTTCGTCTGGCCCGGTGGGAGCCGTTTTCTGATCGGGGAGCGCCAGCGAACCGATGTCAGGAGGCCTCAGTTCCGGATGCCCAACAGCCCCCGAGCCGCGACCTCGTCGCCGGGCAGCTGCCGACCCCACCTGAACTCACAGGCATGGTCGCTGCAGGCCGCATACGCCAGCAGAATGCCGTGCGAATTGACCGTGATCTCGTCATCGGCACTGTTGCCGCACCCTGCCACCAGACACGCCGTCTTCACCATGAAATCAGGCTACGTACGGGTGAACCATGCCGACAGGGGTTGTGCAATGGCTTATCAGGGAGGGGATGACGAGAATCGAACTCGCGTGATCAGTTTGGAAGACTGAGGCTCTACCATTGAGCTACATCCCCGCGCACCCGAGGGCACTCGAACAGCGTAGTACAGGTTGGGCTCACATCCTGTGCTCACATCGTGTGCACTAGACTTATCGAGGTTATTTCCCGGGGCGTAGCTCAGCTTGGTAGAGCGCTCGGTTTGGGACCGAGAGGTCGCAGGTTCGAATCCTGTCGCCCCGACACGCACATCTTGTAACCGTCGTAGATCAGTTTCAATTCTCAGGAGATTTCTCAACGTGAAGACCACGGTCGAACAGCTCAGCCCCACCCGCGTCAAGCTCGCTATCTTCGTGACCCCCGAAGAACTGAAGCCCAGCATTGACCACGCCTACAGCCACATCGCTGAGCAGGTCAACATTCCCGGCTTCCGCAAGGGCAAGGTGCCGCCGCCCCTCATCGACCAGCGCGTCGGCAAGGAGGCCGTGCTCGAGCACGCAGTGAACGACGGGCTCGACGGTTTCTATCGTGCGGCCATCGCCGAGAAAGAGTTGCGCCCGTTGGGCCGCCCCGAGGCCGACATCGTCGGATGGCCGAGCAACAAAGACTTCTCCGGTGAGCTCGAACTCGCCATCGAGGTCGATGTTCGCCCCGAACTCGACCTGCCCAACTACGAGGGTCTCGCCGTCACGGTCGACGCCCTCGACGTCACCGACGAAGAGGTCGACGCTGAGCTCGAGCGCCTGCGCACCCGCTTCGGCACCCTCGTCACGGTCGACCGCCCCATCTCGACGGGCGACTTCGCCCAGCTCGACCTCATCGCCACGATCGACGGCGTCGAGGTCGACAACGCGACCGGAATCTCGTACGAGGTCGGTTCGGGCGAACTGCTCGAAGGCATCGACGCGGTTCTCGACTCGCTCACCGCTGGCGAGACCACCACGTTCGAGGCTCCCCTTCTCGGCGGCGACTTCGCCGGCAAAGACGCCCTCGTCGAGGTCACCGTCAACTCGGTGAAAGAGCGCGAGCTGCCCGAGGCTGACGACGACTTCGCCCAGATCTCGAGCGAATTCGACACCATCGACGAGCTGAAGGTCGACCTGCGCAGCCAGGTCGAGCGCCAGAAGTCGTTCGGCCAGGTCACGGATGCCCGTACCAAGACCCTCGACGCACTGCTTGCCCTTGTCGAGGTTCCTGTGCCCCCGAAGCTCATCGAAGACGAGGTGCACCGTCACCTCGAGAACGAGAGCCGTCTCGAAGACGACGTTCACCGCGCCGAGGTCGTCGAGTCGAGCACCGCCACCTTCAAGACCCAGATTCTTCTCGACGTCATCGCCGAGAAAGAAGAGGTCAAGGTCAGCCAAGACGAACTGAGCCAGTACCTCATTCAGAGCGCTGCCCAATACGGCATGGAGCCGCAGGAGTTCGTTCAGGTTCTCGACCAGAACGGCCAGATTCCCGCCATGGTCGGCGAGGTCGCCCGCAACAAGGCTCTCGCCATCGTTCTCGACAAGGCCGTCGTCACCGACACCAACGGCAAGGTCGTCGACGTCTCCGAGTTCACCTCGATCACCCGCGACGCCGACGAGCCTTTCGTGGCTGTCGACGGTGGCGCCGATGACGAAGACGAGCACGCGGGTCACGACCACGCGGGCCACTCGCACTAAGCACCAGCCACAGCGAGCCGGGCGCCGAGCGTCGAGTGCCGCTTGTACCGCAGAAGGGCCCCACGATCATCCGTGGGGCCCTTTTTCGTACCCGTCTGGTACGTGCGTGAATGAGTAAGTAAACCTCATATAATCATTGTCGTGCGCGATGTAGAAGATATCGGGGCTCCCACCCCGCTGGGCGAGGTGCGCCTGTCGTTTGCGGTTGCTGGGGTCACCCTCGCGAGCACTCCGCTGCGCCAGTTGAAGCACCACCGCGAGATCTATTCCGATTGGCGGTTTGTTGAGAACGTGCGCGTGGAGAGTTACCGGGTGCCGTTGCCGACGACACGATTTGCCTACGATCTCAATGACGTACCGATCGGGGCAGAGGGTTCGTGGGGTATCGTGGCCCGATTTACCGCGCGAGCTGATTCGGGGCCCCTCGAGATGCGTGCCTCCCTCAACCCGACGCCTCCCGATTCGCGACTGGCATCTGGCGAAATGCTCGCGCTCCGCGAGTTTCGCGCAGAGGGGGTGACCGTGGTTGTGGGCGGCGGTGACCTCGATTTCTACCTGCGTTCCTCTGTAGACGGGCGGTTACCGCGGCGGTGGGATGACCCTGACGAAACGACAGCCCACGACGAGATGGGCGTGACCGACTGGATGCTTCAGGGCCTTGCCGGGGCATCGACTCTTCCGGTTGGTGCAGACGGGATCGGTTGGAAGCTACCAGCACTTCGGAGTGACGAGGTCGCCCTCTTGCATGTCGCCATAGCCTGGGGCCGTACGAAAACGTCGGCTGTTGCGGCACGCCTTGCCGTCGACACCACGCCCAGCGAGATCTTGCGGCATTCGACTTTCGCTCGCAACATCGGTGCAACCGGCCGAGCGTGATTCGGCGGATCCGTACCCGGAGTCTGCCCCCAGCGAACAGAGGCATGTGGGCGGGAAGGCTCCAGTACATTCGAAGTACCGCAAGTGAATTGGAGCGACACACATGGCCGATATGGCGATGCCAAACAGCGTTTTCGAACGACTCTTGAAAGACCGGATCATCTGGCTCGGCACCGAAGTTCGTGACGACATGGCGAACGAGATCTGCGCCAAGATTCTTCTTCTTGCAGCAGAAGACCCCAAGCGCGACATCTACCTCTACATCAACTCACCCGGTGGATCGATCACCGCAGGCATGGCCATCTACGACACCATGAAGTTCGTCTCGAACGACATCGTCACGGTGGGCATCGGCATGGCTGCTTCGATGGGGCAGTTCCTGCTCTCCTCCGGCACCAAGGGCAAGCGCTACATCACACCGAACGCCCGCGTTCTGCTGCACCAGCCGTCGGGCGGGTTCGGTGGCACCTCGGCCGACATTCAGACCCAGGCCCTTCTCATCCTCGACATGAAGAAGCGCATGGCTGAGCTCACCGCCGAGCAGACCGGCAAGACCCCCGAGCAGGTCATGATCGACGGTGACCGCGACAACTGGTTCACCGCGCAGGAAGCCCTCGAGTACGGCTTCGTCGACTATGTTCGCGAGTTCTCCTCCGACGTCGCCGGCGGCGGCGGCACCGAGGTCGAAGACTCCGTTCCCTCCGAATCCAACTAGTCGCGACAACCCAAGAACAGAGACGAATCCATGCAAACCCCCACCTTCGGCGGAATGCCGATCGCTTCCCCTTACGGGAACGGCACCACCCCCTCGAACCGGTACATCCTCCCCACCTTCGAAGAGCGCACGGCTTACGGGTACAAGCGCCAAGACCCGTACGCGAAACTGTTCGAAGACCGCATCATCTTTCTCGGTGTTCAGATCGACGATGCCTCGGCCGACGACGTCATGGCTCAGCTGCTCGTTCTCGAGAGCCAAGACCCCGACCGCGACATCGAGATGTACATCAACTCACCCGGTGGCTCGTTCACCGCGATGACGGCCATCTACGACACGATGCAGTACGTCAAGCCGAACATCCAGACCGTGTGCCTCGGGCAGGCTGCTTCGGCCGCCGCCGTGATTCTCGCGGCTGGCACGCCCGGCAAGCGCCTGGCGCTCCCGAACGCGCGTATTCTCATCCACCAGCCCTCCGCCGGTGGGCAGGGCGGCGGCCAGGCGTCAGACATCGAGATCCAGGCGCGCGAGATTCTTCGCATGCGTACCTGGCTCGAAGAGACGCTGGCGTTCCACTCGAACCGCACGCCCGAGCAGGTCAACAAAGACATCGACCGCGACAACATCCTCAGCGCTGCTGACGCGGTGGAGTACGGCCTCATCGACCAGGTTCTCACCTCGCGCAAGAACCTGCCTGCGCTCGTCAAATAGGTAAAGAAGTAACACTTCAGAGAACGGATGCCCGACAGCGGGCATCCGTTCTCTGTCTCTGTGCCGAACTACTGTGACAACTTGTGGCCGTGCCCGGCGCAATGGCCCAGAGCGTCGGTGGCACGGGTTAGGCTGACGTCACAGGTTTTTACGAGGAGGATGAACATGGCACGCATCGGGGAGAGCGCCGACCTGCTCAAGTGTTCGTTCTGCGGTAAGAGCCAGAAGCAGGTTCAGCAACTCATCGCCGGCCCCGGCGTGTACATCTGCGACGAGTGCGTCGAGCTCTGCAACGAGATCATCGAAGAGCGCCTGTCTGAGACCGGCGAAGAGGCGGCCAGCGAGTTCGAGCTGCCGAAGCCCAAAGAGATCTTCGCTTTTCTCGAAGAGTACGTCATCGGCCAGGAGCAGGCCAAGCGCTCGCTCGCCGTCGCCGTGTACAACCACTACAAGCGTGTTCGCTCGCGCAACACTCTCACGTCGGCCGACGCCATGGCCGACGAGGTCGAGATCGCGAAGAGCAACATCCTGCTCATCGGCCCCACGGGCTGCGGCAAGACCTACCTCGCACAGACGCTCGCAAAGCAGCTCAACGTGCCGTTCGCCGTCGCCGATGCCACCGCGCTCACCGAGGCGGGCTACGTCGGCGAAGACGTCGAGAACATTCTTCTGAAACTGTTGCAGGCCGCCGACTTCGATGTGAAGAAGGCCGAGACCGGCATCATCTACATCGACGAGATCGACAAGATCGCGCGCAAGGCCGAGAACCCCTCGATCACGCGTGACGTGTCGGGCGAGGGTGTGCAGCAGGCGCTGCTGAAGATTCTCGAGGGCACGGTCGCCTCGGTTCCGCCGCAGGGCGGGCGCAAGCATCCGCACCAGGAGTTCATTCAGATCGACACGACCAACGTGCTCTTCATCGTCGCGGGTGCATTCGCCGGCCTCGAAGAGATCGTGGCCGAACGTTCGGGCAAGCGCGGCATCGGTTTCAACGCTCCGCTGCACTCCAAGCGTGATGACATCAACCTCTTCAGCGAGGTGCTGCCTGAAGACCTGCACAAGTTCGGCCTCATCCCCGAGTTCATCGGTCGACTGCCCGTGGTCACCACCGTCACCCCTCTCGACCAGGTCGCTCTCATGCAGATCCTCACGGTTCCGCGCAACGCCCTCGTTCGCCAGTACCAGCGCATGTTCGAGCTCGACGGGGTCGAACTCGACTTCGAGAAGAATGCCCTCGAGGCCATCGCCGACCTCGCGGTGCTGCGCAAGACCGGTGCCCGTGGCCTTCGCGCCATCATGGAAGAGGTGCTCGGCCCGATCATGTTCGAGGTGCCCTCGACCGACGAGGTCGCCAAGGTCATCATCACGCGCGATTCGGTGATCTCGAACGCGGCGCCCACCATCGTGCCGCGCGAGGCACCGCGCCGCGTCGAGAAGTCGGCGTAGCGGGTAACAGCTGAGCGAGCATCCGGCGACCCGGCATCGGGGCGGGTTCGCGCAACCGATTTCGGCCGGCATCGTCGCCGGTATCACAGGTTTCGCCAGTTCGTTCGCCCTCGTTCTGGCTGGCCTGCATGCGGTCGGGGCCACGGATGCCCAGGCCTCCTCTGGGCTTCTGACACTGTGTTTCGCGGTCGCGATTCTCTGCATCGTGCTGGCCAGCGTCTTTCGCATGCCCATCTCGTTCGCCTGGTCGACCCCGGGGGCGGCGCTGCTCATCGCTGCGTCAAGCACCACCCACAACTTCTCGGCCGCCGTCGGGGCATTCGTGGTGTGTGGCCTGCTGATCGTGCTGTGCGGGCTCTGGCCAGCGCTCGGGCGGGCCATCACCCGCATACCGAAGTCGCTGGCGAGTGCCATGCTCGCGGGCATCCTGTTTCCCATCTGCCTCGCTCCGGTGCTCGCTGTCGTGCAGATTCCCGCGCTGGCTGTGCCGGTGGTTGTCGTGTGGCTGCTGCTGTTACGGCTCGCGCCGCGCTGGGCTGTTCCGGCGGCGATGGCGGTGGCGGCCATCGGCATCGGCATCACGGCGGGCACCGGATGGCTCACCGCCGCCTCCACCACGCTGGCGCCCGAGCTGAGTTTTGTGCTGCCCACGTTCGACCCGTTCATCATCGTCAGCCTCGGGCTTCCCCTCTTCATTGTGACGATGGCAGGCCAGAACGTGCCCGGCTTCGTGGTGATGTCGACCTTCGGTTACACCGTGCCGCCGCGGCCCGTTCTCGTCGCGTCTGGTGCCGCGACCGCGGTCGGGGCGCTGTTCGGTGGGCACGCAGTGAACCTGGCCGCCATCACCGCTGCCATCATGGCGGGCCCGGATGCCCACCCCGACCGCTCCCGGCGCTGGATCGCGACGTTCACCTCCGGTTTCGTCTACATCGCGTTCGGGCTCGCAGCAGGGGTGGCAGCTGCCCTCATCTCGGCCTCGCCGCCCATTCTCATCACCGCGGTCGGCGGACTGGCGCTGCTCGGCGCGCTGGTCTCGGCGCTCTCGAACGCCATCGACGAGGTCGCCCACCGCATCCCCGCCGCCGCGACGTTCCTGGTCACAGCCTCGGGCATCACCGTCATCGGCATCGGGTCGGCGTTCTGGGGCCTGCTCGCAGGCGGCGCCGTCATGCTCTGGGCTGTGACACCCCGGCGCTCGTAGGCGGGGGCAGCACGGCGGGCAGAACTCCGGGCAGCACGGCGGGTAGCACCGCGGGTGGCCCGGCGACGAGCCCGTCGGGGTGAGCGAAGTGCGACAGCTCGGTGAAGGCGGCACCGACGCGGGCGAAGGTGGCGGCCATCCACCACCACACGAGGGCGCCGAGCGGCAGTGCGCTGGCCACGTGGATGCCCGCCGCCACCCCGACCACGACAACGTACGAGTCACCGCCGGCGTCACTCGAGCCGAGAACACCGAAGGCGAGCATGGCGAGCACGCCTGACAGGGCCGCACCGATCGTGAGCGGCACGGCAGAGATGGCGAGCGACGCCAGCGTGACGGCGATGGGTCGGTGGGTGCCGGCGCGCCGCAGCAGCAGGATGCCGGATACCACACCGAGGGCTGAGATGAAGGCGCCCGCCGCGACGATCACCACGGGTGAGATACCGAACACGGTTGCGGCATCGGCCGGTATGCCGACCGACGGGTCGCTCAAATCGAAAGTCTGCATGCCGTCGAAGAGAAACGTCGCCCCGTAGAAGAAGGCGAGCTGGCCGAGCACGGCAGCGATGAAGTCGCCCCCGAGGGCCACGAGCCCGAGGCTCAGTGCACCCGCACCCAACGCGCCGACGCGCGCCCGGCGGCTCAGCGGATGTCGCCTCTGATGGCTGGCCGGGGAGGCGCCGGTCGCGGGGAGGGTCGAATAAACCATACCGCCAGCTTCAGCCAGATACGAGCAAAAGTCAACTATAAATCAGTCGTCGGTCAGGTCGTCAGACTGCGACACGGTCGCCTCGTCGGTGTCGGGGTCGTAGTCGATGCGGGTGCCGTCGTCGAACTCGACCACGGGGCGCGACTCGAGCCAGGTCAGAGTCCAGTACCACATGGTGGTGTCGACGTTCTGCTCGGCCAGCTCGCCTTCGACGTCGAGAACGGCATCGATGACGGCTTGCGGCAGGCGAGCGGGGGGCTCGTCGCCGCTTGACCAGCGGGTTCCAACAGAGATCATTCGAGGGGCTCCAATAGGGCTAAACGGGCAGGTCGTAGGTGACCCAGGTGGTGCGGTTGGCGACTGTGTCGTAGAGGCGACGGGCGGTTTCGTTCTTCTCGTCGGTGATCCAGCGCACGACGTTCGCGTGACGGGTTGCGGCGAGGGCCTTGATCTCAGCGAGGAGGGCCGACGCGACACCGGCACCCCGGGCATCCGGAGCGACGAAGAGATCGTCGAGGTAGAGCCCCCGACCACCGGCCAGGGGGCGGGCGAACTCGCGGATGTGCGCGAGACCAACCAGCTTGCCGTCGTCTTCGGCTACGAGCGCCTCGGTCTCGTGCGCTGGGTCGGTGAGCCAACTCCACACCAGAACGGCGCGATCGCCCTCGATCGGGGTCTCATAGAACTGGCCGTACGCCACGTAGAGGTCGTACCAGGCAAAGAAATCGCGGTCGGTGATGGGGCGGATTGTCAACGTCATTGTCGGTCACCTTCGGTTGTCGTTGAGCCAGGAGTCGTGCAAATAGTTATCCGACACTATCGCCACCGAGCACGATCTCGCGCACGGCGAGCTCAGCTGCTGGCGCAAAGACGAGGGTCTCGATGCGGCCCACGTCGCGGAGATCCGCTGCGGCGAGCTCGAGCTCGGCGATGATGTCGGGCGGGCCTTCGATGGTGGCCGACGACACGGGGGTCTTCTGCGAGGCCTTGGCGTCGGTCTTCGCGCGGCGGATGGCAACGAGTGCCTGGCCGGCGAGCCCGAGCAGGGTGCCGTGGGCGGGTAGGGTGGGTGCGGCATCCGGAGCGAACGCCGCGCCCTCACCACCCGTCACGCCGGTGGGCCAGGGCGCGCTGTGCACCGAGCCGCCGTCGGGGTGGCTCCACGACCACACCTCTTCGGTGGCGAACGGAATGAACGGCGCCAGCAGGCGCAGCAGCACGTCGACCGCGGCCTGCAGTGCGAGCACGGCCGAAGCCTTGTCTGCCGGGTCGGCCGCCGCGCTGTAGGCGCGCTCCTTGACGAGTTCGAGGTAGTCGTCGCAGAAGGTCCAGAAGAAGGTTTCGGTGACTTCGAGAGCCCTGGCGTGGTCGTAGCTCTCGAATGCCTCGGTGGCGGCCACGATGACCGTATCGAGCTGCGTGAGCATGCTGAGGTCGAGCGGGTGCGTCACGGCGGCCTGCCCGGCGGGCAGCTCGAAGCCGTAGACGAACTTCGCGGCGTTCAGAACCTTGATGGCGAGCCGGCGGCCGATCTTGATCTGGGTGGGGTTCTGGGGGTCGAACGCTGCGTCGGTTCCGAGGCGACTGGATGCCGCCCAGTACCTCACCGCATCAGACCCGTGGGTCTCCAGCACGTCGGCGGGTGTCACGACGTTGCCCTTCGACTTCGACATCTTCTTGCGGTCAGGATCGACGATGAACCCCGACAGCGCAGCATGCTTCCACGGCGTGCGGCCGTCTTCGAGCGCCGAACGCAGCAGCGTGGAGAAGAGCCAGGTGCGAATGATGTCCTGGCCCTGCGGGCGCAGGTCGTAGGGTGCGACGAGGGCCCAGAGTTCGGGGTCGCGCTCCCATCCACCCGCGAGCTGCGGGGTGAGCGAGGAGGTCGCCCAGGTGTCCATCACGTCGAGTTCGCCCACAAAACCACCGGGCGTGTTGCGCTGTGATTCGTCGTAGCCGGGTGCGGCATCCGTCGACGGATCGACAGGCAGCGACGCCTCAGACGCCACGATGGGCTGGTCGAACACGGGGTTGCCGTCGCCGTCGAGCGGGTACCACACGGGAATCGGCACGCCGAAGAAGCGCTGGCGGGAGATGAGCCAGTCGCCGGTGAGGCCGTTGACCCAGTTGTCGTAGCGCACCTTCATGAACGAGGGGTGCCAGTCGACTTCCGCGCCCATGTCGAGCAGGCGCTGGCGCAGAACCTCGTCGCGCGCACCGTTTCTGATGTACCACTGGCGCGTCGAGACGATCTCGAGCGGCTTGTCGCCCTTCTCGAAGAATTTCACCGGGTGGATGATCGGCTTCGGGTCACCGATCATTTCACCTGAGGCGCGGAGGAGATCGACAACCGTCTGCTTGGCCGAGAAGATCGTCTTGCCGGCGATCTCGGCATACGCGGCGAGCCCGCTCTCGCTGGTGATGACATCCGGGGCCTCGCTGATGATGCGCCCGTCGAAGCCGACGATCGCGCGGTTCGGCAGCGACAGGTCACGCCACCAGATCACGTCGGTGAGGTCGCCGAACGTGCAGACCATCGCGATGCCGGCGCCCTTGTCGGGCTGGGCGAGGTGGTGGGCGACGATCGGCACGGAGACGTCGAAGAGGGGGGTGCGCACGGTCGTGCCGAAGAGCGGCTTGAAGCGTTCATCGTCGGGGTGAGCGACGAGCGCCACACAGGCCGCGAGCAGCTCGGGGCGGGTGGTCTCGATGAAGATGTCTGTGCTGTTGAGCGTTCCGTTCGGGTCTTCGGGGTGGAACGCGATGCGGTGGTACGCCCCCGGCACATCTTTGTCTTCGAGCTCGGCCTGCGCGACGGCAGTGCGGAACGTCACATCCCAGAGCGTGGGAGCCTGCGCCTGGTATGCCTCGCCGCGCTCGACGTTACGGATGAATGCCAGCTGGCTGGCGCGCATCGACGAGTCGGCGATGGTGCGGTAGGTCTGGGTCCAGTCGACGCTGAGCCCGAGCCGGTGCCAGAGCGCTTCGAACTGCTTCTCGTCTTCGACGGTCAGGCGCTCGCAGAGTTCGATGAAGTTGCGGCGGGAGATGGGCTTCTGGTCGGCCGCCTTGCCGCTCTTGTTGTCGCCGCCCTCGTAGGGCGGCACGAATGACGCCTCGTACGGCAGCGTCGGGTCGCAGCGCACACCGTAGTAGTTCTGAACACGGCGCTCGGTGGGCAGACCGTTGTCATCCCACCCGATGGGGTAGAACACGCTCTTGCCGCGCATACGCTGAAAACGGGCGACCACATCGGTGTGGGTGTACGAGAAGACGTGCCCGATGTGCAGCGAGCCCGAGGCGGTGGGCGGCGGGGTGTCGATGGAGTAGATGTTCTCGCGTGAGGCGAGCGCGCGGTCGAAGCGGTAGGTGCCGCGTTCGCTCCACAGCTCATCCCACTTGCCTTCGAGGCCTTCGAGCGCGGGTTTTTCGGGAACGTTCGCGGTCATGGTGGCCCTCCAGGCGCTATAGGCGGCACCGAGTCAGTGAGGTGCCTTTTGTGAACTGACCCCACTGTACCCGGCGGGTGACGGGATGCCCGAACTCACGGGTTCGAAACAGCGCCCTGTCGTTGCATGTGAATATACTCATGGTGTCAGGCGGGGGCTCCAGGGCTTGGGGGCGTCCTGCAGATCGCTCGCACTGCCGGGCCGACACGAAGGTGCCACCGTGGGTATTGTTCGCAAATGGGTTTTTCCGATCATCCGGTTGGCCGTCGTGGCAGCCATCGCCGTTGCACTCTGCAAGCTGGCATTCTTTCCCGATAGTCAGGCCATCGCCGACCCGGCGGTACCGACCGGCCAGTTGACCGAACCGAAATCAGTGGTGACCACGGGCACGGTCTCGAACGATGTGACGCTGAAAGCGACCATCAGCGCCGACCCCGCGACACCGATCAGGGCGACGGCCATCGGCGTGGTCGACGAGGTCTCCGTGGCCGTCGGCGCGACTGTGTCGCCCGGCGACACGATCTTCGACATCAAGGTCGAGACGGCGCGCGACCCGCTCGAAACGGCGGGGCCCGACGGCTCGACCATCTCCACACCGCGAAAGCCCCTGATCACCTACGTTGCGGTGAAGGCACCGAGTGCGGGCATCGTGAGCGCACTGCCCGTGCTGGCGGGGCAGTCGATGGCCATCGGCGACATCGCCGGGCAGATCGCACCGCCCACCTTCTCGGTGACGGGTTCGCTGAACGCGGCTGACCAGTACCGGTTGGTGAGCCAGCCCACCGAGGCGACGGTCGCCATCACGGGCGGGCCGGCGCCGTTCACCTGCACCGGGCTGAGCATCGTCACCCCGCTGGCCGGGGCAGACTCGAGCGGGTCTGGGTCTGGCGGGGGCTCGGCGCCGGGCGGAACCAGTGGTGGCAGCAGCGGCGGCGGCTCGGGCAACACCCTCCGCTGCAGTGTTCCCGTCGACGTGCGCGTCTTCTCCGGCCTCGCGGCCGACGTCACCATCGCGGCAGGCAAAGCCGAGAACGTTCTGGTCATCCCGACCACAGCCGTCGAGGGCACCGCGGTCAACGGCAACGTATGGTTCGTGCTACCCGACGGAACGACCGAGCAGCGGCCGGTCATCCTGGGCCTGACCGACGGCACGCAGGTGCAGGTCGTCTCGGGACTCGCTGCGGGCGACACCGTTCTGCAGTTCGTTCCCGGCGCCGCGGCCCCGACCGACGGCTGCGGGGGCGCGCCGAACTGCTTCAGTGTCGGCGGCTCCGGCGCTGCGATCGCGGGTTGAGCCGTGGCGCTTCTTGAGCTCAGGGGTGTGGGCAGAACCGTCTCCCGAGTGGATGATCGGCCCCTCGTGATTCTGAACGGAGTCGACCTCGTGGTCGACGTGGGCGACCGCCTGTCGATCGTCGGGCGCTCGGGCTCGGGCAAGTCGACCCTGCTCAACCTGCTCGGCCTGCTCGACTCACCCACCGAGGGTGAGATCTTCTTCGACGACGCACCGACCCGGCAGTTCTCTGCTCGCCAGCGCGACGTCACGAGGGGTCGGGATGTGGGATTCATCTTTCAGCAGTTCAACCTGCTGCAGGGGCGCACGGCGCTCGAGAATGTGATGACACCACTGCTCTACGACACAGGGTCTGCGTTCTGGCGCCGGCGGTCCATCGCGACCGCCATGCTCGAACGGGTCGGGCTCGGGCATCGGCTGGCGTCGACTCCCGACCGGCTCTCGGGCGGTGAGCAGCAGCGCGTGGCTATTGCGCGCGCCCTCGTGCGGGGGCCGCGCCTGATTCTCGCCGATGAGCCGACGGGTGCGCTCGACATTGAGACGGGCGAGTCGGTGATGGCCCTGCTCGACGAAATCGCCACGGCGTCGAGTGCGGCGCTGGTGACGATCACGCACGACCCGGCGATCGCGGCACTCGCGACGAGGCGCTTTCGGCTGGAACGCGGGGTGCTGGTGCCGTGGGCGGAGGTGCTCTTGTGAAAGGTCTTCTGACTGCCTTCGTCGGCAGCGTGATCGAGGCGTGGGCCGAACTGCGCATCCACCGCACGCGGGTGCTGCTCTCGCTGATCGGCGTTGCTGTGGCGGTCTGTGCGCTGACCAGTGTGGTGGCGCTCGGCAACATCGCGCAGCAGGCGACCATCGAAACCAGTGAGCGTTCGAGCGGGCGGCCGGCGACCCTCTACGTGTCGGCGTACACGGCTGATGGGTCGACGCCCTCGGCCGCCGTCATGGACAAGACGTGGAACGAGGCGCTCGTTCGCTACGGCGTGCGGTACGCCAGCCGGGTGAATCAGCAGCAGCTGAGCATCCAGTTCATCGACGGCGTCAGCGTGGTGAACGCGATGCTCGTCGACCAGCCCTACGGCACCATGCACCGGGTCACCGTCTCGAAGGGCTCGTGGTTCGGCGAGGCTGACGCGCAGCGGCTCGCGCCCGCGCTGATCGTGAACGACATCTTCTACGCCCGGCTCGGCTCACCCGATCTCAGCACGCACCCCACGGTCACGCTGGCCGGGTCGAAGCCGGTCACGGCGGTTCTCGTCGGGGTCACCGCGTCGCAGAGCTGGGAGACCCAGCCCAGCATGATGATGCTGAACGACGCCTATACACAGCTGGCCGACAAGCTGACGACGGATGCGTCGTACCCCTCTTACCCGTCGTACGAGATGTGGGTACCGCCCGCGCTCTCGGCAGACCTGACGACACGGCTGACGGCAGACTTCAGCGCCTCGCTCGGCGAGGGCGCCACCGCCCAGGTGAACCGGCAAGACTATGCCGCGAACGGCGACGACCCGTTTCTGCCGATCAAACTCGTCATCAGCGGGGTGGCGGTGCTGGTGCTGCTGCTCGGCGCGCTCGGGCTGGTGAACATTTCGCTCGTGACGGTGCGGCAGCGCATCCAGGAGATCGGTATCAGGCGGAGCTTCGGGGCGACCGCCCGGCGGGTGTTCTTCGCGGTGATGATGGAGAGCGTGGTGGCAACGGTCGCCGCCGGTGTGGCGGGGGTGATGCTGTCGATTCTCATCGTGAAGAGCCCGTGGGTCGAGGGCGCCATCGCCCAAGGGGTTTCCGATGTGCCGCCTTTTCCCGTCGAGGCCGCTGTGCTCGGGTTGGCTGCGGCAGTGGTGGTCGGCGCGATTGCCGGGCTGTTGCCGGCCGTCGTCGCGGTTCGTGTGAAGGTGATCGACGCCATTCGATACTGACCTCCGGCGCGACTGAGCCGCGGTGCCAGATCTCGCACCGCGGCTCAGTACAGATGGGTGGGCCCGCCTACGACAGGAGCTTGGCGAGCCCCCCGCGCAACCGCGTCAGCTCGTCGGTGAGGGCGGCGGGCATCCGGTCGCTGCCGAGAGAGGCGAAGTAGCGTTCGGTTTCATCGGCTTCGATGACCCACCCCTCGGCGTCGAGGCCCAGCAGTGTGTCGAGCTGGTCGCGGGTGAGGCCGAGGCCGTCGACGTTCAGCTCGTGCGCCAGCGGCAGCCCGCCGATGGGGGTTTGGCGAGCGGCGACATCGCCTTCGAGGCGCCGGATGATCCACTCGACCACGCGCGCATTCTCGGCGAAGCCGGGCCAGAGGTACGAGCCGCCGGCGTCTTTGCGAAACCAGTTGACCTGAAAGATGGCCGGCGCGTCAGAGCCCAGCGTTTCGCCCATGTCGAGCCAGTGCTGAAAGTAGTCGGCCATGTTGTAGCCGACGAAGGGCAGCATCGCGAACGGGTCGTGGCGCAGACGCCCGACGGCGCCGACAGCGGCCGCCGTGGTCTCTGAGGCCATGGTGGCGCCCACGAACACGCCGTGGGCCCAGTTCTTGGCCTGGGCTACCAGCGGCACCGTGCTCGGGCGGCGGCCACCGAAGAGGATGGCGTCGATCACGACGCCCTCAGGGTCTTCCCATTCAGCCGCGATCGAGGGGCACTGGTCGGCCGCAACGGTGAAGCGGGCGTTGGGGTGGGCGGCCGGGGTGGGGGAGTCGGGCGTCCAGTCGTTGCCCTGCCAATCGATGAGGTGAGCGGGGGCCGTTTCGGTGAGACCCTCCCACCACACATCGCCGTCGTCACGGAGGGCGACGTTGGTGAAGATGGTGTTTCCCCACATGGTGTCGACCGCCGTTTTGTTGGTGGCAAGGCCGGTGCCAGGTGCCACGCCGAAGAAGCCACGTTCGGGGTTGATGGCTCGGAGTCTGCCGTCAGGGCCGGGCCGCATCCAGGCGATGTCGTCGCCGATCGTCTCGACCTTCCAGCCGGGAATGGTGGGCTTCAGCATGGCGAGGTTCGTCTTTCCGCACGCCGAGGGGAAGGCGGCGGCGAGGTGGTAGACCTTCTGCTCGGGTGAGGTGACCTTGACGAGCAGCATGTGCTCGGCCATCCATCCCTCACCGCGGGCCATCACCGAGGCGATGCGGAGCGCGAAGCACTTCTTGCCGAGCAGAGCGTTTCCGCCGTAACCCGAGCCGAATGACCAGATCTCGCGGGTCTCGGGGAAATGCGCGATGTACTTCAGCGGGTTGTGCGGCCAAGCGACGTCGGGGATGACCGTCACACTGCCATCGGCGGCGGTCGCGACGAGCGGAGCCCCCACGCTGTGCAGCGCCGGCACCCACTCGGTGGTGCTGGTGATGGTGTCGAGAACGGCCGTGCCGATGCGGGTCATGAGGGCCATGCTCGCCACAACGTACGGCGAATCGGTGATCTGGATCCCCACCTGAGACAGAGCGCCTCCCACCGGGCCCATCGAGAACGGTACGACGTACATCGTGCGCCCCCGCATGCTGCCGGCGAACAGTGCGCTGAGTTCGGCCTTCATCTCGGCCGGCGCCCGCCAGTTGTTGGTGGGGCCGGCGTCGATCTGCTCGGTCGAGCAGATGAAGGTGCGGTCTTCGACCCGGGCTACATCGGCGGCGTCGCTGCGCGCCAGAAAACTGTTCGGGCGCCATTCGGGGTTCAACCTGATGAGGGTGCCCTGGCTGACCATGAGTTTGGTGAGGTCATCCCATTCCTTGGTCGAGCCGTCGCACCAGAGCACGGCGTCGGGTTCGGTGAGCGCGCTGATCTCGGCGACCCAGTCGGTCACGCTCGGCGACTGTGCACGAGGTGTGGTGATGGGGGCTGTGGTCGGGGCGGTTTCGACGACGTGCAGCGCGGCGCGGCGCGTCCACGACAGGTCGGCCGGTGTGGATTCGAGGATGCTCATGGCGGCTCCTAAGGGTATGAGAAAAAGTATTTTGTGGCTGTTCCTCCACTTTCCCCGCTATTTGGGCTACATTCTAGAAATCGATCGTGAAAGATCGGCTGTTCTTTACAGGAGGCAAAGTTGCCCACCAAAATCGACTTGATCACCCTCGGTCGCCGCATCCGGCACTTCAGAAAGCTTGCCGGGCTCACGCTCGACCAACTCGGCGAGCGCACCGGAGTCGTCGGCAGCCAGCTGTCGCTCATCGAGAACGGTCGCCGCGAACCCAAGTTCTCTCTTCTGCAGTCGCTCGCTGCCGAGCTCGGTGTCACCCTCGCCGAGCTTCTCTCCGAAGAGGCTCCGGATGCCCGCACTGCGCTCGAGATCGAACTCGCTCGCGCACAGAACGGAACCCTGTACGCCTCACTCGGGCTGCCGACAGTGCCAGCGAGCCGCAACCTGCCCCAGGAGACGCTCGAGTCGCTGGTGGGCCTGCACCGTGAGCTGTTGCGCCGGGCCACCGAGTCGATTGCGACGCCCGAAGAGGCCCGGCGTGCCAACACCGAGCTGCGCGACACCATGCGGCAGAACAACAATCACCTGCCCGACCTCGAGAAGATCGTCGAGCAGACGCTCGCACGCGTGGGGCACACGGGTGGAGCGCTCAGCCACCGAACGGTGAGCCTGCTCGCCGAAGACCTGGGCTTTCGCCTCATCCACGTGAACGATCTGCCGCACTCCGCCCGGTCGGTCACCGATCTGGCGAGCGGGCGCATCTACCTGCCGCCGGCCTCGATTCCGGGCGGCCACGGCCTGCGATCGATGGCCCTGCAGGCGATGGCCCACCGTGTGCTCGGCCATCAGCCGCCCGAGAACTATGCCGAGTTCCTGCAGCAGCGCCTCGAGATCAACTACTTCGCTGCCGCCTCGCTCATGCCGCAGACCGCAGCGGTGAAGTTCTTGTCGGCAGCAAAAGCGCGCCGCGACCTATCAGTCGAAGATTTTCGCGACGCATTCGGTGTCACCCACGAGGCGGCTGCGCTCCGGATGACCAACCTCGCCACCTCGCATCTGGGCATCAACGTGCATTTCCTCCGCCTCACCGATGACGGAGCCATCCAGAAGGCCTACGAGAACGATGCCCTGCCGTTACCGCACGACGTGACCGGAGCCGTCGAAGGGCAGTTCGTCTGCCGCAACTGGGCCGCACGCGTCGCCCTCAGCCGCACCAACCGGTCGACGGAGTTCTACCAGTACACCGACACTCCCGCCGGCACCTTCTGGTGCGCAACCCAGACGGGCACGACGTCGGCGGGGGAGTTCTCGATCAGCTTCGGCACCTCGTTCGCCGATGCGAAGTGGTTTCGGGGCCGGGACACGTCGAAGCGGGCCGTCTCGCGCTGCCCCGACGAGTCGTGCTGCAAACGCCCGCCGAGCGAGCTCGTCGAACGCTGGTCGAACAGCGCCTGGCCGAGCGCGCGCCTGCACGCGCATGTGCTCTCGCCTCTGCCCTCCGGCAAGTTTCCCGGCGTCGACGACCGCGAGGTCTTCGAGTTCCTCGAATCCCACGCCACCTCCGCCTAGCCCCGGTCGGGGCGGGGCGGGGCGAGGAGGCAGGAGCTGTCTCTTATACACATCT
>NZ_JASJXO010000051.1:0-29466 GCF_035018625.1 Subtercola sp. RTI3
AGATGTGTATAAGAGACAGGCCTACGATAGGCGGATGGACGCGCAGCAGATCGGTGGCCTGCTGGTTGCGGCGGGGGCGGGCCGGCGAATGGGGCAGCCTAAAGCGCTGATACGGGGCGAGCCGGGCCGCGCGGGCACCGGGGCCCTGAGCGGCATCGAAAACGGCGACCGCGACGACGAGACGTGGGTTGTTCGCGGAGTGCGGGTGCTGCTGGCGGCCGGATGCTCACCCGTGGTCGTGGTGACAGGGGCTTCTGGCGATGCGGTCGAGCGCGTTGTTCGCGACGCATTCGCCGGAGACGAGCGAGTGGTGGTGCGTTGTGCAGAGCTCTGGGCTGACGGCATGTCGGCGTCGCTACGGGAGGGGCTGTCTGCGTTCGTCGAGGGCCATGGCTCGATGACGGGCGTGATCGTGAGGGGGGTGGTCGTGACGTTGGTCGATCTGCCCGATCTGGGGAGTGACGCCGTCGCGCGGGTGGCTGCGCGGGCCGTGTCGCTGAGTGGGGGCAACCCGGGGCAGGTCGAGGCGCAACTGGTGAGGGCTGTGTATGGGGGGCGGCCCGGGCATCCGGTGTTCATCGGCAGAGCGCACTGGTCGTCGATCGCAGAGCAGGTGCGCGGTGACACCGGTGCGAATGCGTATCTGCGGGCGAACGGGGTTGTCTCGGTCGAGTGCGGCGACCTCGGGAGCGGCGAAGACGTCGACAGCCGGCCGGCGTCGCCAGAACGGTAGCGCGGGCGGGCGGCGATCAGCCTGAGGGCGACTCGAGCTCGTGCAGGTCGGAGTAGAGGCGGTTGATGGAGGCAATGCGAGTTCGGGAGGTGCGGGCGGCCACGGCGAGGGTCTGGCTGGCCAGCACGGAGACGAGGCTGTTGGCGGCCGCGTAACTGTCGAGGGCCGAGACGGAGTCGACGGGGCACTCGAGCCAGGCGGAAGCGCGGTCGGAGAAGCGGCGAGCGGAGGGATCGGCGAGCAGCACGATGGGCACGGGGGCGGAGTGTGCGGCATCGAGAATCCGGGCGAAACCGTCGGGGCGGCGGCGGAATCCGATGACGATGGCTACATCGGTGGGGCCGAGGCCCGCGAGTTCCTCGCCGATCGACTGGCCGGGTTGGGGCGCGAGGCGCACGTCGGCGAGGCCCTGCAGGAGTTGCTGGCGAAGGTGGAGGGCGACGGGGTAGGAGTTGCGGAGTCCGATGACGACGACGCGGCGGGCGGCGGCGATGAGCGCTGCGGCGCGGGTGAGTTGCTCGACGTTAGCGGACGAGAAGGCATGGTGGATGTTCGACTGCTCTTGGGCGAGGTGAGCGGTGAGGGCGGCTGAGGCTCCGCCGAGCGGAACTCCTTCGGCGCGGAGAATACGAGCGTGGGCACGAACCTCCTTGGCGTCGGAGAACCCGAGGCGGCGAAAGAGGCGGCTGACAGTGGCCTTTGAGACGCCGCTGAGGCGCGCGAGTTCGGTGGCGTTGTAGACAGCGAGGTCGGCGAGGTGGGCGAGGATGAAGTCGGCCGCGCGCTGCTCTTGGGGCGAGAGGTCGACGTACGCCTCGTCGATGCGCTCGCCTATGGGTGCGGTGCTCATGGGTGCGGCCGTCGCTGCCGTCGCTGCCGCGCGGCTCGGGTCGTCGGGGGCGCGGGTGGAGTCGTTGTCGCGGATGCAGTCGACGAGAGCCGTCGCGCAGAGCGGGTGGTGGGCATCAGGAGGCTGCTGTGACCAAGGAGAGGATGGCCGCTTCGAAAGCATCGGTGGCGACGGCGACGTCGGCGGGGGTGACGTGTTCGTCGGGGTGGTGGCTGACGCCGCCGCGGCACCGGATGAAGAGCATCGCGATGTCGGTGACGTCGGCCACGGCCATCCCGTCGTGGCCGGCACGGCTGAGGAGCAGGAGTGGCTCGGCGGGCGAAGCGGTTGCGGCGCGGATGCCGGCGGCGACAGCGGCGCGCAGGTGCGGTGCGCAGGCGACGGCGGGAGCGTTGTGGGTCTGGGTGACGGAGACGGTGAGGCCGCGGGCACTGCAGAGGGCGGTCATCGCGGCGTCGATCTCAGTCCAGACACGGTCGCGATCGGAGTCGGATGCGGCACGCAGGTCGAGGCTCAGGTCGACGCGGCCGGGGATGACGTTCACGGCATTCGGGAAGACCTCGAGGTGGCCGACGGTGGCGATGAGGCCAGCGTCGCGGGCGGTGCGCTCGATGAGGGTGACGATTTCGGCGGCGCCGGCGAGGGCGTCGTGGCGGCGATCGAAGGGGGTGCCGGAGTGTCCGGCGACACCGGTGACGGTGATGGCGAATCGGCGGGCTCCGGCGATGGAGGAGACGATACCGAGCGGCTGGCCTGCCTCTTCGAGGTACGGGCCCTGCTCGATGTGGGCTTCGAGGTAGCCGACGAGGTCTTCGGGGCGGCGGGCAGCGGCGCCGCGGAAGAGCGCAGAGTCGGTCGCCGGCGCGAGGGCGTCGGGGTCGAGGCCGAAGGCGCTATAGGCGTCGCGAAGGGTGATGCCATCGTCGTCGGTGAGGTCGAGCCAGGCAGGGTCGAAGGTTCCGGCGAGGGCGCGGCTGCCGAGCAGGGCCCGGCCGAACCGGGTGCCCTCCTCGTCGCCGAACGCGACCACCTCGAGGGCGAACGGCAGGTCGATGCCGAGGGTATTGATGCGGTCGACGACGGCGATGGCGGTGAGAACGCCGAGGATTCCGTCATACCGCCCGGCCGAGGGCACGGTGTCGAGGTGCGAGCCGAGCAGGAGGGCGGGCAGGCCGGGTGTGCGGCCTTCGAGGCGACCACACTGGTTGCCTGCCGGGTCTTGCCAGGTGGTCATGCCGGCCTCACGCATCCAGCCTGCGGCGAGCGCGTTCACTGCGCGATGCTCGTCGGTGAGGTAGACGCGCCGAATCAAGCCGTTCGGCAGGGTCGAGTAGGCGGCAAGCTCGTCGCAGCGGGCCAGGATCGACAGCGCGCCAGTGCGGTCGATGACGGCGGGAGACGCGTCGTGGTTCGCGCCGGCAGCGGCAGCAGCGGCAGTAACAGCTGTCACGCGGGCACGCCCGCCGCAAGCGCTGCGCCAGCCGCGTCGAGGTCAGCCTCGGCCTCAGCGTCGGCAGCGGCCGCATCGCGCGCCTCGTCGGCGTAGAAGTCGTAGGCAGCGCCCACTCCCCCGCCTGCGGTCGGCGCCGCGCCGGCACGCCGCAACACCTGCTCGAGCGCCGACAGGGTGGTGAGCACGGTGTCTTTGCGAGCGTTGTAGCCCATGGTTCCGATGCGCCAGACTTTGCCGTGCAGGGGGCCGAAACTGGTTCCGATCTCGATGCCGAAGTCGTCGAGCAGCTCAGCGCGAACGGCGTCGCCCGAGACCGTTTCGGGGATGTACACCGCGGTGACGTTGTTCATGCGGTGCGATTCGTCGCCGAAGACGCTGAGGCCGAGGCCGCGCAGGCCTTCGTGCATGGCGCCGCCGTGCATCCGGTGCCGTTCGACAGCACTGTCGATGCCCTCGTCGACCAACAGCCTCGCGCATTCGCGTGCGCCGTAGAGCATGGTCGTGGCCTCGGTGTGGTGATTGAGGCGTTTGGGGCCCCAGTAGTCGAAGATCATGGCGAGGTCGAAGTAGTTCGAGCGAATGGGGCTCGACGTGACTTCGTCGTCGGCCGACCGGATGCCCGCTTCGATGCTCTTGCGCGAGTTGATGAGGTCGACCGCGCGAGGCGAGAACGTGGCGGGCGCCGAACCGGAGGGGCCGGCCAGGCACTTCTGAAGGCCGGCGGTGACCGCGTCGAGGCCCCACGCATCGGCTTCGAAGGTGTTGCCGGCGAGGGATGCTGTGACGTCGGTGTAGAAGATGACGTCGTATTCGTTGCAGATGGCGCCGAGCTCGTCGAGCGGCTGGGCCATGGTGGTGGAGGTGTCGCCGTGCACGACGGCGAGGATCTTCGGGCGGGTGGTGCGGATGGCCCGTTCGATCTCCTCGGGGGTGAAGACGGTGCCCCACTCGCGCTCGATGACGTGCACCTCGGCGCCGCAGCGCTCGGCGATCTCCCGCAGCAGGTGCCCGAACCGGCCGAAGATGGGCACGAGAACGCGGTCGCCCGGCTCGATCATGCTCACGAGGGCGGCCTCGATGCCGGCGCGGGAGGTTCCGTCGATGAGCAGGGTCTGCTCGTTCGAGGTCTTGAACACGTCGCGGTAGAACCCCATGGTCTCGGTCATGTACGAGGTCATGGCGGGGTCGTACTGGCCCAGCAGTTGAGCCGACATGGCGCGCAGCACTCGCGGGTCGGCGTTGATGGGGCCGGGGCCCATCAGGAGACGCGCGGGAGGATTGATGGCCTGAGTCGACTGTTTCACCATCTCAGTATATGCAACATAAGTTTCAGATGGGTTACGGGTGGGTGGGTCGACTGTGGCAGGCGTGCTGTTCTTAGCGGGCGCGTTGTGCGGGCAGGTCGAGGCCGGCGAAGTCGCTGACCCGGATGCGCGCGTGCACACCCTTCACGATGTCGACGACCTGCGAGATGTTGAAGTCGGTGGCAGCGCTGAGGTAGGCGTAGGCGAGATGCGGATCCATTTGGTAGCGAGCACTGAGGAGCCCGATGGCTGCCCGCACGCAGTGCTGAACGGCCTCGTCGAGATCGACGCTCATGCCGGTGGGCACGAGGAACTCGGATGTTTCGGCGAGCGGCCCGATGAGGTGCCCGAACTGCTGCAGGGCATCCGGTTGGCTGACGAGTTCGAATCGAACCGTGACGCGCAACGAGGCTTCCATGGCGGTGAGGGCAACCTCGCCGTCGCCCTGGGCGAAATGCGGGTCACCGACGTAGGCGAGGGCGCCGTCGACCTGCACGGGGATGTAGAGCGAGTTGCCGGCCGTCAGCAGGTTGATGTCGATGTTGCCGCCGTGGGAGCCGGGCGGAACCGAGTGCGGGCGGGTGTCGCCCGAGACGGCGACGCCCATGATGCCGAGGAACGGTGCAAGCGGGAAGCGCACTATTGGGGGGCCGCCCGCGACGACGGGCAGCGTGCCCACCTGGCGGCCGTCAGGGTCGAGATCGACCTCGGAGTAGACACTCACCGACTCGAGGCCCTGGGGGAACTCGCCGGGCAGCGCTCCCCGGCTGTGGCGGTTCGAGATGACGCCGTAGGGCACGCGCGGAAGCGCTGCGATGAGGGTCATCTTGAGCAGGTCGCCGGGCTTCGCGCCGCGGATGCGGATGGGGCCGGTGACCACGTGCGGGCCGTCGACTGCCCGGTCGCGGGGGTAGTCGGAGGCCGCGATGGCAATGGCGTCGTCGAGTACAAAATGCGCGTCGACGCCGTTCGCCTTGAAGAATCGGCGCGGGTCGCGGCCCTGGTCTTCGAGGATGCCCTCGTGGCTGAGGGTGTCGATGGTCACCTCGTCGCCCGAATCGATGTCAAGAACGGCGCTGTCGGCGGCGCACGGGAGGCGCCCCCACAGAACATTGCGGCCGGTCGCAGGCAGATAGTGTTGTGAGCGAATCGCACCGCTCCCGGGCTGGAGTGGGTCAAGGATCATGGTCAGATACGCCTTCCGTCGACGTTTCGAGAGTACCGGCAGCCGCCGACTCCCGTCGCCGCTGGGAGCCCTCCCTCGATAGGAATTCCCGTGCTTCGACGCCTCGGCAACAACCCCGACGATCTGCATCTCGCTCTGATGCTCGCCCTGACCTTCTCCACTGGGGTCGTCGATGCCGTCGGGTACCTCGGGCTCGACCGGGTGTTCACCGGGAACATGACCGGCAACGTGGTGATTCTCGGAATGGCGCTGGCCGGCGGGGATGGCCTGCCCATCATTGGGCCCATCATCGCGCTGCTCTCCTTCATGCTCGGCGCGGTCATCGCCGGCCGGGTTCTGCGGCCGATCACGAAGGGGTGGACGCATCGGAGCACGTCGCTGCTGACCGCGGTTGCGGTGCTCATGGTGGCGCTGGCGGTGACGCTGATGGTTTTCGGCGGCACGCCCCCCAAGCCGCAGGAGTACGTCGTCACGCTCTTCCTTGCGCTGGCGATGGGGATTCAGGCGGGAACGGCGCGGCACATTGCGGTGAAAGACGTGACGACGGTGGTGGTGACGTCGACGATCACCGGGTTTGCGGCCGATTCGCGGCTGGCGGGCGGCAAGGGGCAGCCGTGGATTCGGCGGGGATCGGCAATCGTGTTGATCGCGGCGGGAGCTGCGGTGGGAGCGCTGCTGCTGCGGCTGGGTCTGGGCTGGGGGGTGTCGCTGTCGGCGCTGATCACGGTGGGGGGGGCGGTGCTGGGGCACGTCGGCACCCGCCACTCTGCGAACTCCCCCGAACCCGAGGTTTCTCTTCCCGCCTCACCACACCCCCGGAGTTGAGGTACGGGTTTTACTCGGTTCTCGGGCACGCAGGCGTACGAAACCCGCACCTTTTCGGGGGCGGGGCGGGTGCGAGAGGCGAGGGGCGAGAGCGAGGAAGGACAGCCGGTGGGTGGGTGGGTTAGAAGAGGGCGGAGAGGGTGAGCAGGTCGGCGGCACTGTCGAGAATGGCGTGGTGCGGATGCTCGGCGAGCTCGGCCCGCGTGAGGCCTCCGGTGAGCACTCCTATGCCCCGCACGCCGGCGTGATGAGCCGCGAGGAGGTCGACGACCGTATCGCCGACCGCGAGCACGGTGGAAACGTCGGCCGCGCCAACCCTCTCCATGGCGTGATGGATCAGGTACGGCGCAGGGCGACCGCGGACCACGTGAGACGTCGTCACGACCGCATCGAGGAGGTGCGAGCATCCGGAGCCGGCGCTCCACCCGAGTGATTCCAGCAGGGGGCCAGCGACTTCGTCGGAGAAACCCGTGGTCAGCGCCACCGCGACACCCCTGGCAGCGAGCTGGCGAAACAGCTCTTCGACGCCAGGCAGCCCGACCGGCGGGTGTGCGCGGTAGGAGTCCCCGAGAATCTGCTTGAAACGGTCGAACGCTGCCGCGACCCGCGGCGCTTCGGGCTCGACACCGCCGAGCCGCATCAGAGCAGTGATCGCCGCGACCTTGTCGGTTCCCATCCAGTTCTGCAGATCGTCGTCGGCGAGCGACGCGCCGGTCTCGACGACGGCATCGGCGAGCGCAACGTAGACGAGCCCATGGTCGTCGATGGTGGTTCCGGCCATGTCGAATGCGACGAGTTCGATCATGCTGTGGCACTGCCCTTCAGCGAAGACCGGTCGGCCCGCGCGCGCCCATTTCAGCAGCTTCGTCTGAACGGGTCGTGAACGCCGGGTGGCCGGATGCCCGCTGCCCCCGGTTCGGCTTGACTTCAGTTTCGGCACCGCGCAGTCTCGGTTACCGTGACCACTGTTTCTGCGATCGCCGAGTGCGACGTTCTCATTGTCGGTGCCGGAATCGTGGGGCTCGCCCATGCGGCCGAAGCGCAGCGGCGCGGGCTGACAGTACTCATCATCGATCGCGACAGCCGGGCGGTGGGAGCGTCTGTGCAGAATTTCGGGCACTGCTGCATTACGGCGCAGTCGGGCGACCTGCTCGAGTTGGCCCACGTTGCGCGCGAGCGGTGGCTGCACTTCAGCGAGGTGGCAGGATTCTGGTCGACGACGTCGGGAGCCCTGGCGGTGGCCCGCAGCGGCGAGGAGCTTGCGGTGCTCGATGAGCTCAGCGCGTCACGCGAGCGGGGCGAGGTAGAGCTTGTCGGAGCATCCGGAGCCCTGCAGCTTCTGAGCCGAGATGATGGCGACGCGCCATCGGGCGGGCCGCGGATTCTGGGCGGAGCACTGCTGCGGGACGACGTGCGTGTCGATCCGCGCGAGGCTGTGGGCACCCTGGCCGGCTGGCTGGGCGCGCAGCCCGGCGTCACAGTGTGGTGGCGCACCTCGTACCTCGGGAGTTCAGGCGACGGCGACGACCGGCTCGTACGCACCTCCCGGGGCGCCGTTCGCGCGGCCCGCACAATCGTGTGCGCAGGACACAACCTCGACTACCTCTACCCCGACGTCGCCGCCGAATTCGCGATCGAGCGGTGCGGGCTGCAGATGGCGCTCATCGAGGCGCCCGGCGGCCGGCGAATCTCTCCGGCCGTGCTGACCGGAACGTCGATGCTGCGTTACCCGGCCTTCTCCGAGACGGCG
Organism: Subtercola sp. RTI3; assembly: GCF_035018625.1. Lineage (NCBI taxonomy): Bacteria > Bacillati > Actinomycetota > Actinomycetes > Micrococcales > Microbacteriaceae > Subtercola > Subtercola sp. RTI3. Next base: position 8,102 of record NZ_JASJXO010000051.1, read on the forward strand.
GCAGCGGGCGAGTTGCGCTCGACCATGCTCAGCGAGCACGGCGACCTGGTGTCGATCGGTGCGAATGTGATGTTCACCCAGCGCCCGGATGGCTCGATCATCGCGGGCGACAGCCACGTGTACGACCAGACCCTCGACGCGTTCACGACCGAGGCGACCTCTGAGCTGCTGCTGCGCTCGGTGGGCGAGGTGCTGGGGGTCGATGAGGTTCGGGTCGTCGAACGGTGGCAGGGCGTGTATGCCTCGAGCAGCCGCCAGCCGTATCTGGCGGTCGAAGTGGCCCCGAACGTCACGGCGGTGTCGATCACGTCGGGCGTGGGCATGACCATTTCGTTCGGCGTCGCCGTGCGCACGCTCGACGACCTCGTGTGAGACGGACTTTGTGAGACGACCGGGCTGAGGAGCGGCCCGGCTCAGCCCAGCACTTCTTCGAAGCTCGCGTCGAGAACGTCGAAGGCCTCATCGAGCTGATCGAGGGTGATGATGAGGGGCGGCGCCAGCGTGAGAATCGACCCCATCGTGGTCTTGAAGCTGAGGCCGCGCTCGAGGGCGGCGTACATCACGGCTTCGGCGACGGCTGGGGCTGGTCTCGGCCTGTTGCCAAAATCGCTGGGGCCGCTGGGGCCGGCGGAGTCGCTGGGGCCGCTGGGGCTGGCAGGGGCGCTGGGGCCGCTGGGGCCGGCTGGCGCGCTCGGGTCGCTGGGGTCGACGATCTCGAGGGCGAGCATCAGTCCGCGCCCGCGTACGTCGCCGATGACATCGTAGGTCGCGGCGAGACCGCGGGCGCGTTCAAGCGCGTGCTCACCGAGCCGCGCCGACCGCTCGACGAGGCCTTCGTCTTCGATGATCTGCAGCGTGGTGAGGCCGGCCCGTGCCATCAGAGGGTTCTTCTCGTGTGTGTAGTGGCCGAAGGCCCAGCTCTCGCCCACGTCGAATTCTTCGCGCGCCACGACGGCAGCGACCGGCATCGCCGCTCCGCCGAGCCCCTTACCGAGCACCAGAATGTCGGGCACCACTGCCTCGTGCTCTGAAGCGAACATGCGCCCCGTTCGGCCGAGGCCGGTGGGAATCTCGTCGAAGATCAGTACCGTACCTGTCTCGTCGCAACTGCGGCGAATGGATGCCCAGAAACCCGGTGCCGCCATCTCGGGTGTCGCACGCATCGGTTCGGCGATGACCGCCGCGACATCGCCCTGCACCCTCAGGGTGTAGTCGATGAGGCGTGCGAGCTCCCGGCCGCAGTCGGGGGTGTGGGGCTCGTCGAAACGGTGCGAGGCGCCGAAGGCAGCACGAAAACAGCCGATCGGCGGCACGTGTTCGGTGCCCGACAGCAGTGGCCCGATGGGCCCGGAGCGAAACAGCTGCTCGCCGCCGACGCTCGCAGCGCCGAAACCTGCCCCGTGAAACGACTCCCAGAACGACAGTGTCTTGAAGCGACCGGTCTTGGCGCGCGCGAGTTTCAGGGCGACTTCGACGGCGTCAGAGCCGCCGGTCGTCAGAAGCACACGGGTGAGGGGCTCGGGCGTCACCTCGACGAGTTTCTCGGCGAACGCGGTGCTCACGGGGCTGGTGAACCGACGCGGGACGAACGGCAGGTCGACGAGCTGCTTCGTGAGCGCGCTGACAAGACGCGGATGCCCGTACCCGATCTGGTGGGCCGAGTTGCCATGGAAGTCGAGGTAGCGCCGCCCGTCGGTCGCGATGAGGTGGACCCCCTCGGCCCCGGCGATGCTCGTGAGGCAGGGCGTCGAGACCGCCTGGTGAAGGTAGACAGCCGAGTCGCGCTCGAGGAGGGCGCGATCATCCGGAGCCCGTCGGTCAGACCAGTCGCGCCTCAGAAGCCCGGTATTCGTGTCGCTTTCGCTCTGTGCGGGTGGCATGCGGGGGCCCTTCAGTCGTGAGTCTGAGGAAACGTACACCCTCGAGACGGTCAGGAACGAGTGGTCTGCGGAGCTTTGCCAAGCGTTCATCTCTACAGAGCCTGCGCGACACCGCCAGAGAGCAGCATCAGATGATCGACCCGGCGCCTGAGAATTGTTTGCTTGCCCTAGAGCGAACGGCCGTGCGGTCGACCAGGAGGACACAGTGAACAGCAAACGTTTCATCGCGGGGGCGGCCCTTGTTGCCGCAACCGCACTCGCACTCACCGCTTGCGCGGGATCGAGCACACCGTCGGGCACGTCAGAAACGAGCGCGAAGACGGCAACCAGTGCCGCAGACGTGGGCGGAATGGACGCCCTTGTGACCGCCGCAAATGCCGAAGGCGCGCTCAACGTGATCACGCTTCCGCCGTCATGGGCCAACTACGGGAAGATCATCGCCGGCTTCCAGGCGAAGTACCCGAACATCAAGATCAACTCGGCGAACCCCGACGGCTCCAGCGCCGACGAGGTCTCAGCAGCAAAGGCCCAGAAGGGCCAGTCGACGGCACCCGACGTATTCGACATCGGTACCGCAGTGCTGCAGCAGAACCTCGACCTTGTCGCACCCTACAAGGTCGCCAACTGGGCCGACATTCCGGCTGACTACAAAGACGCCTCAGGCAAGTGGTACTACGACTACACCGGCCTCATGTCGGTGGGCTACGACTCAAAGGTCATCACCACGGCCCCCACCTCGATCAAAGACCTGCTCGGTTCGGCTTACAACGGCAAGGTCGCGATCAAGGGCGACCCCACCCAGGCCAACGAAGCGGCCAGCGCTGTGTACCTCGCGGCTCTGCAGAACGGTGGCACCGCTGACAACATTCAGCCCGGCATCGACTTCTTCAAAAGCCTGAAGGGTGCCGGAAACTTTCTCGCCGTCACCCCGACGCAGGCAACCGTCGCCTCGGGCGAGACCCCTGTTGTGCTGCAGTGGAGCTACAACAACCTCGCCTGGGGTTCCGCTGGCGGTTCGACCGGCAACCCCGACTACAAGACAGTGATCTTGCCCGGCTCGGCGCTCGGGAGCTACTACAACCAGGCCATCAGCGCCGACGCACCGCACCCCGCAGCCGCCCGGCTCTGGGAAGAGTACATCTACAGCCCCGAGGTTCAGAACCTGTACCTCGCCGCTGGCGCCTTCCCCTCGACGCTGACCGCGATGCAGACCGCCAAGACGGTCGACACTGCCGCTCTCGCTGCCGTCGGGGCTCCTCCGGCGAGCTTCGTTCAGCTCACCGCGACGCAGGCCACCGCGGCTGCAGGTCTCCTGAAGACCAACTGGGCTGCGGCGATCGGTTAGTGGAACGATGACCTCGACTGTCGTTGCACCCGTAACGCCAGCCGAAACGACTCGCGGCGCTGAGGCAACCCCTCGGCGCCGCGGTCTCACCTGGCTGGGGTTGGTGCCATTCGGCGCCTACGTCGTTCTCTTTCTGGCGATTCCCGCCGTGCTCGCCGTGGCGAGCGGGTTTTTCGACGCCGACGGCGCGTTCACCTTGTCGAACTTCTCGGCGTACACCAACCCGGCGATTCTCAACAACTTCTGGTCGTCGCTCTGGATCTCGGCGGTGACATCCATTCTCGGAGCCGTGTTCGGAGCCCTCATCTGCTTCGCTCTGCTGGGCACCAAAGCCGACAGGGCTCTACGGTCAACCGTCGACTCAGCAAGCAGCGTGCTCGCCCAGTTCGGCGGAGTCATGCTGGCTTTCGCCTTCATCGCCACCATCGGCGCGCAGGGTGTGCTCACGAAGTGGCTCATATCGCTCGGGCTCACCACGAACGTCTTCAACAGCTTCAACGGGAGCGGCCCGCTTCTCTACCAGGTACCTGGGCTGGTCATCCCGTACCTCTACTTTCAGGTGCCCCTGATGGTGCTCACCTTCATGCCCGCCATGGAGGGCCTGAAGTCGACGTGGGCAGAGGCGAACGCCACCCTCGGCGGCACCCGGTTCACGTACTGGACCCGCATCGGCATGCCGATTCTGGCTCCCGCCTTCTTCGGCAGCCTGATTCTGCTGTTCGCCAACTCGTTCTCCTCCTACGCCACGGCGGCGGCGCTGATCTCGCAGGGCGGCATCATTCCGCTTGCCATTCGCCAGCAACTCACGAGCGAGACGATCGTCGGAGTTGCGAACGTGGCCGGCGTACTCGCTCTCGGAATGGTTGTGGTGATGATTGTCTTGATGTCGGTCTATACGGCTCTGCAGCGGCGCGCATCGAGGTGGCGCCGATGAGCGCCGCGTCGTTCTCTGCGGAACCCCGCCGCGTGACGCGGTGGATCATTCTGGGAGTCGCTGCGGCCCTCTTCGTCATTCCCATTCTTGCGATGATCGAATTCTCACTGCGCGCCGGACAGACGGGCGGGTACGACTTCTCGCACTACGCAGCCATCTTCACGGCGGGGCGTGCGGGAACGTACGATGTGCTGTTCCAAGGCATCACGAACTCAATCGGCATCTGTGTCGTCACGGTACTGATCGTTCTCGTGCTACTGCTGCCGACCATGATCCTCGTCGAACTGAAATACCCGCGACTTCGCAGTGTGCTTGAGTTCATCTGCATTATTCCCATCACCATTCCGTCGATCGTGCTGGTGGTCGGGTTCATCCCGGTGTACTCGGTGGTCGCCCGGATGTTCGGCAGCAACCCCTGGACCCTCTCATTTGCCGTGGGAATCATCGTGCTCCCGTACGCGTACCGGCCGATCGCAGCCAACATCGCTGCGATCGAGATCGTCACCCTCACCGAGGCGGCGCGCTCGCTCGGGGCGGGCTGGGGGCAGGTACTCGGGCGGGTCATTCTGCCGAACCTGCGGTCGGGCATCCTGTCGTCATGCTTCATCACGATCGCTGTGGTGCTTGGTGAGTACACGATTGCCTCCTTTCTCAGTCAGAACACCTTTCAGACGGCACTCGTACTCGTGCAACACACCGACCCGTATGTGGCCGTCATCTTCGCAGTCTTCGCGCTGGTCTTCGCGTTCGTACTGCTTCTCATCATCGGTCGGCTCGGAAGCCTGGGCCGCAATCGGAGGTCAGCATGAAAACCAAGGAATCACCCGCCACCACTCGGGCTTCAGTGCCGACGCCCGTCGACGGAGCCAGCGTCGAGCTGCGCAATGTGGTCAAGTACTACGCCAACCAGCGCGCGCTGAATGGCGTCAATCTGTCGATGGCTCCCGGTGAATTCGTCGCACTTCTCGGCCCGTCGGGATGCGGCAAGACCACGGTGCTGCGTGCGCTCTCAGGGCTCGAATCGGTCACAGAGGGTCAGATCCGCATCGACGACACCGATGTCGTCAACACGCCAGTGAACAAACGCGACATCGGCATGGTGTTCCAGGCGTACTCACTGTTTCCGCACATGACGGTTCTGCAGAACGTGGAATTCGGGCTGCGGATGCGGCGAGTGGATGCGGCGAGCCGGCGCCGCAGGGCATCCGAATCCCTCGACATGGTGGGGCTCGCCAGTTTCGGGGGTCGGTACGCGCACCAACTGTCGGGTGGGCAGCAACAACGGGTGGCACTCGCGCGAGCCCTCGTGACCCGGCCGCGCGTGCTGCTGCTCGACGAGCCGCTCTCGGCGCTCGATGCCAAGGTGCGGGTGCAGTTGCGCGACGAGATTCGGCGCATTCAGACCGACCTCGGAATCACGACGCTGTTCGTGACGCACGATCAGGAAGAGGCGCTTGCCGTCGCCGACCGCGTCGCGGTGATGCGCGAGGGAAACATCGAGCAGATCGGTACGCCCGAAGACCTCTACACCAAGCCCGCGACGTCGTTCGTGGCTACGTTCATCGGCCTGAGCAACGCCATCGACGCCGAACTCGTCGGGTCAACCGTGCGTGTGTTGAACGCGGCGCTCCCGCTGCTCGGCACGGGCCCGGCTGAGGGGCTGGTCACCGCTTTCATTCGGCCAGAAGACATCTCGTTCGCTCCCACCGGCATCCCGGCAACCGTCGTCGCGTCGAGCTTTCTCGGCTCGTTGCGGCGCACACAGGTTCGGCTCGAGGGGGGCGAGCTGCTGTTCGTTCAACACGAGGTGCAGTTGCGGCCCGAGACGGGCGAGCGGATGTTCGTGCAGTTGCGCGGGCGGGCAGTGGCGGTGGAGGGGCGGAGGTAGGGGTTCTAGATACGAGGGTGAGAAATGGTCACGAATGCCGCTAGTATGCATTCATGAACTTTCGTCACGCTTCGCGCTCCCTGATTCTCTGCTCCGCTGCCGCGCTCGTCTTCGCGGCGACCCTGACGGGTTCGTCGGCCGCGTTCGCGACGACCAACACCTACACGACGTTTGCGACGACCACCGTGGGGCTACATCCGTTTGGCATTGCGGTCGACTCTGTAGAGCGCAAGGTGTTCGTCACGAACGATGGCGATGGCACGGTGACCGTGCTGAACGCTGACACCGGCGCGGTGATCGGTTCACCGATCACTGTCGGCACGCACCCCGAGAGGATTGCAGTGGATTCAGTGCGGCACCGGGCGTACGTGACGAATTCCTCTTCGCAAACAGTTCGCGTCATCGATACGCATACTGACAGCGTGATCGGTCTACCTGTTGACGTCTCAAACGGGTCATTCGCCGGAAACGTTTTCGGTGTTGCAATCGACCAGCAGAACGGCAACGGGTGGGTGGTGACCAATAACTCGGTGGTCATTGTCGACGGACAAAACCAGACTGTCGTTGCGCCTGTTATACCAATGAGCGGCTCAACTAACTCACAGATTGCCATCGATTCGGGCCGACGCAAAGCATGGGTCTCAAATTTTGACGCTGACACTGTGACCACGCTCGATCTAGACTCAGGCGCCAGGATCGGAGCCTCATTGCCAACTGGCGACGAGCCGAGTGGCATCTCACTCAACTCCACTACAGGATCAGTAGTCGTCTGCAGCTTCACGCAACCGATTCTGCGTACGTTCGACGAACGGACGAGAACTCAAGTCGGTTCAGACATTTCCCAGATGTGTTTCAACGTCCATAACGACGTGAATACCAACGACGTTCTTTCGAACTCGACGGGCGGCTCTTTCATTGACGTGCACGATGGCACACGCGGAACAACACTTGCTCAGATCCCCGCGGGCGCAGATACTCACGACTTTGCGATTGACCCGGTGACCGACAACATCTACGTGACGAATAGTTCGACGAACAAGGTGGTGGCGATACATCAGGCGGTGTCGCCCACGATTACGACGGTGGGGGCAGCGCCGGGGGGAACAGTGGGAAGTGGGTACAGCTTTGCGGTGACAGCGAACGGAACGCCGAGCATCCAGTATCGGGTGAGCAGCGGCACGCTGCCCGATGGGCTGTTGATCGACCCTGATAGTGGAGTGATTTCGGGCAAGCCTACGACGGTGGAGACGCAGACGTTCTCGGTGACCGCGAGCAATGGGACGGCTCCCGACGCCGTGGCGTCTTACACGATCGCCGTTGCGGCGGCTGTCGTCACGCCGCCGCCCACAACGACGCCTCCGACGTCGACAACCGACCCGACCAACACAACGGGCGGTACCGGGAGTGGCAGCGCGGGGTCGGGGAGCAGTGGAGGCGGTTCAGGATCGCAAAGCCACCTTGCCAGCACGGGCGTGAACGGCGAGAACACGGAACTCACCGCGTCACTGGCGCTGCTGGTGATGCTCGGCGGTGTTGCAGCCGTGCTCGGTCGCCAGCGCCGTACGGCACGGCGAGACCAGCGGGCTGACAGAGGCTGAGGGCACGCCCGCCGCGACTGACTGCGGAACGGGCGGCCGCAGTGATCGGCGTCGGGCTGGTTCGGCCTGGTTCGGGTCGGGTCGGCGGGAACGATCGGCGCCGTTAGGAACGGCGGGCGGCGGGCTGCGGGGGCTGCGTCAGGCGAGGCGGAGGCGCTGGCAGTGGGGGCAGAAGTGCGACGAGCGGTTCATGAACGACTCCCGGGTGATGAGGTGGCCACAGCGGGGGCAGGGCTTGCCCTGCTGGCCGTAGGCGTTGAGGGAGTGCGAGAAGTAACCTGAGGCGCCGTTGACGTTGACGTAGGTGGAGTCGAAGCTGGTGCCACCCTCGGCGAGTGCCTTCGAAAGAACGAGGCGGATCTCGGCGAGGAGGGTGCGGGCCCGGCGGGGCGAGAGAGTAGCGGTGGGCTGGGCGTAGTGGAGCCTGGCCGCCCAGAGGGCCTCGTCGGCGTAGATATTTCCGACGCCGCTGATGAGGGTCTGGTCGAGGAGCGCCCGCTTGATGCCGGTTTTCTTGCTCTTCAGCGCAGCGAAGAATGTGCGCTCGTCGAAGAACGGGTCGAGCGGGTCACGGGCGATGTGGGCGACCTGGCTCGGGATCGAGGCGAGCCACGTGGGCGCGAGAACAGGAGCCGTCGGATCTGCCTCGTCAGAAGGGCGAGCCGCAGCCGGAGCCGACAAATGGGCACCGGCGAGACCGGGGCCCGAGTAGCCGGCGGGGGCACCGTCGGGGGTGGGCACGAGGGTGTCGACCGCCATGGAGCCGAAGATGCGCTGGTCGACGAAGTTGACCCAGTGCTCGCCGAGCGACGGATGCTCGATGCTGAGGCGGATGCGGAGGAGGGCGGTCTCGGGGTGTCCGGGCACGCGGAGAAGAACCTGGCCACTCATGCCGAGGTGGGTGACGAGGGCGCGGCCGGAGGAGAGCGGGAACCACAGGAACTTTCCGCGGCGCACGGCGGCGAGCATCCGGTGCCCGGTGAGGCCGTCAGCGAAGGGGCCAGCGAGGGGACTGTGCCGTTTCAGGGAACGATCGTCGAACACTTCGACGCCGGTGATGAGGGCGCCCGTGACGGCCGGTTCGAGGCCGGCGCGAACGACCTCGACCTCGGGGAGCTCAGGCACGCGCGGCCGACCACGGTACGGCCCCGATCACGTCGGGCACGAGCGAGATGCGGGCTGGAGCGATGAGCAGCTGCCGCGCCTGGCGAGGGTCGGGAGCAGCACGTCAGACCGGAGTGGTGAGCAGCTGCTGCGCCTGGCGGGCGGCGAGCGATTCGGCCTGCTTCTTGCTCGAACCTTCGCCGGAGGCAGTGACGAGAGTGTCGCCTGTGGCGGCGACGGAGACGCTGACGGTGGCGATGAAGGTTTTGCGGTGGTCGGGGCCCGCTTCGGCCACATCGTAGACGGGTGCAGAGGCTCCGAGGGAAGCGGCAAGTTCTTGCAGGGTGGTCTTCGGATCCATCGACTCGCCGAACGTGTTCGGGTTCTCGATGAGGGGTTCGACGAGCCGCAGCACCAGTGCTGTGGCGGTTTCGCCCCCGAGGCCCAGGTAGGTGGCGCCGATGAGCGCCTCGACCGTGTCGGCGAGGATCGATGCCTTCGAGCGCCCGCCGGTGAGGTCTTCGCCGCGGCCGAGCAGCACGAACGGGCCGAGGCCGATCGTCGAGCCGATGCCGGCAAGCGCGACCGTACTGACGAGGCTGGCGCGGCGTTTGGCCAGCTCACCCTCTCCGAGTTCGGGGTACCGCGTGTACAGCATCACCGTGACGGCTTGCCCGAGAATCGAGTCGCCGAGAAACTCGAGACGCTCGTTGGTGGGCACACCGCCGTTCTCGTACGACCACGACCGGTGGGTGAGAGCGAGCTGCAGCAGAGCATCCGGAATCTCGACACCCAGGGTCGCCAAAAGATGCGCCCGGTTCGGTTCGGCCCTGACTTTCGTCATCGGCCGGCACCGTCGGAGCGCACCTGTACGTACATTGAGGCGTTGGGCCTAAATGTCGGCGACTTTGCGGCCCTTGTACTCAAGGAACAGCGCGGTACCGGCAGAGTCTTCGACAACCTTGGCGCGGTGCGGCAGGCTGTAGACGGTCTTGCCGTTCTCGACGGTCTTGACCAGGGTGGGGGCGGTTGCCTTCCACTGGGCGCGGCGCATGCGGGTGGAAGCCCGCGACATCTTTCGCTTCGGTACAGCCATGATCTAACTCTTCTCTATCTCGGCCCCGGACGGAGTTTCTCCATCGGGCGCGTGGTTTGTGGTTGCTTCTGACTCAGTGGTTTGCTCAGTGGCCTGCAACAGCCCTGCAAGAGCAGACCATCGGGTGTCGACGATCTCTTGCGGCGCGCGTTCGGGCAGATCTTCAAGCCGCTCGCCCGTGACGGGGTCGAGGCCTGGGCAATCGGGCCGGCAAACCGGTTGAAACGGGAGTGCGAGAACCACCGCATCCCTGATCAGTGGTTCAAGGTCGACATGGTCGGCCTGCACCTCATAATCAAAAGCTTCGTCAAGAGAATACGCGAAAAGCTCCGCAAACTCGACTCGAACGGGTAATTCGATGTCTTTGAGGCATCTTCCGCAGATTCCGGTGGCGTCTGCGTCGACTCTGACACTGGTCAGAATGCCGTCGTGGAGGCTCTCGAGGCGCACGTCGACCTGCAGCGTGCTACCGGCCTGAACTGCGACGAGGCCCTCGCCCAGCTTCTCGGGCAGAACGATGTCGAGCTCGCGTTCGCGCAGCTCACCCGGCTGGTGCATCAAGTCCCAGACATTGACCGTGTACGGGGTTTTGTTGAATTTGGTCACGGGCGACAACTTTACCCGGTATTCGGGGCGGTTCAGGCGGTCGTGGGGTTTGCTTCGCGGATTGCGACGGATTCGGCCTGCAGGGCATCCAGAACCGTACGAACGGCAAGCCGTTCAGCCCTGTCGGGGCGCATGAGTGCGTAGATGTGGCGCTCGGCGGTCACACCGGCCAGGGGCGTGAGTGAGATGCGCTGAGACATGGCCGCGCTGGTGAGGTAGGCGCCGCCGGCGGTGTAGCGGGGAAGGATGGCGATGCCGAGACCGGCCGAGACCAGCGCTTCGGTCACTCGAGTGTCGGCGAAGCGCTGAACGATGTTCACGGGGGCTCCTGCGGCCGCTGAGATGTCGTAGAGCGTGCGCTCGAAGGGGTAGCCCCAGGGCACGCCGATCCACTGCTCACCGATGAGGTCGGCAGGGGTGACGCTCGCTTGCGCGGCCAGTGGATGCCCGGGGGGAAGCGCCACGTCGAGAGGCTCGGTGATCAGGTGAACTATTCGCAGGCCCCGCGACTGCCAGAGCGACGGAGGGCGGGTCGGCGCGTGGGCGATGACGATGTCGAAGTCGTTCGTGAGGTCAGGGAAGGCTTCGGAGGCAGGGTCTCGGTCGCTCGCGTGCAGGGTGAGGCCCGTCTGCTGGGCCAGCCGGTGCAGCACTCCGGGGAGGATCATCTGGCCGCCGGTGGGAAAGGTGGCCAGTGACACCTCGCCGGTGGGGTCGTGGCGAAACTCGTCCCAGAGCGCATCGGCTCGTTCGAGGGCAACGGCGACGTCGGCGGCGCTACGGGCGAGGGCGCGGCCGGCGTCGGTGAGCACGATTCCGCGGCCGGCCTTCTCGGTGAGGGGAAGGCCGGCTTCGCGCTCGAGCACCCTCAGCTGCTGCGAGACGGCGGAGGGGGTGCGGTGGGTGGCGCGGGCGACCTCGGTGATGCTGCCGCGCTCGGCGAGTTCGCGCAGCAGTTCGAGTCGGCGAACATCCATGTATTGACGCTACCGGGTCGGGGCCGAATTGTGCAGCGCCGCGACAGCGACGCCTGGGGCTGGGCGGGGCGGGGCTGATCAGACGTCGAGGCTGGCGAACGCCTCATCGTAGATGGCGAGCCCGCGGGCAACCTCGTCGTCGGTGACGACGCACGGCGGCACCACGTGCAGCCTGTTGTCGGCAAAGAACGGCAGCATGCCAAGCGACAGCAGTTTCGCCTTCAACGCGCCCACGAGGGTCGGCGAGAGAGGTTCGCGGGTCGTGGGGTCGGCCACGAGATCGAGAGCCCAGAACACTCCGAGGCCACGCACCTCGCCGATGACCGGGTACTTCGCGGCCAGCGCGTGAAGGCCCGGCTCGAGCAGCTCGCTGCCCACCCGCGCAGCGTTGTCGACGATGCCCTCGTTCTCCATCGCATCGAGGGCGCCGATGATCGACGCCATGGCGAGCGGATGCCCCGAGTACGTCAACCCGCCGGGAAACACGGTCTCGTCGAAGACTTCGGCGATGAACGGCGGAATGATGACCCCGCCCACCGGCACGTAACCCGAGTTCACTCCCTTGGCGAAGGTGATCAGATCGGGCACCACGGGCTCGTCGACGAGCCCCAGCGACTGGAACGCGAACCACCCGCCCGTGCGGCCGAACCCGCACATGACCTCGTCGAAGATGAGCACGATGCCGTATGTGTCGGCGAGCGCGCGAACCCCGGCGAGGTAGCCGGGTGGGGGCACGAGGATGCCCGCGGTGCCGGGGATCGTCTCGATGAGTATGGCCGCGATCGAGTTCGCCCCCTCTGCCTGGATGACCCGCTCGAGATGGTGCAGTGCGCGCGCCGACTCTTCTTCTGGCGTGGTCGCCCAGAACTCCGAGCGGTACGCGAACGGACCGAAGAAGTGCACGTGTGCACGGGCATACTCGTTGGGCACGCGGCGCCAGTCACCGGTCGCGGCCACGGCAGACCCTGTGTTGCCGTGGTACGAGCGGTACATCGAGAGCACCTTGTCGCGCCCGGTGTAGAGCCGCGCCATGCGCATGGCGTTCTCGTTCGCGTCGGCTCCCCCATTGGTGAAAAAGACCTTGCTGAACTCGTCGCCCGCACGCTCGAGGATGCGCTGGGCCGCTTGGCCACGGGCCAGGTTCGCGTGGGCGGGCGCGATGGTGGTGAGAATGTCGGCCTGCGTGTGAATCGCTGCAACGACGGCCGGATGCTGGTGGCCGATGTTGACGTTGACGAGCTGGCTGGAGAAGTCGAGGTAGGTGTTGCCGTCGAAGTCCCACACCGTGCTGCCGAGGCCGCCGGCGATGACCATGGGTGTGAGTGCGGCCTGGGCCGACCAGGAGTGGAAGACGTGCGCACGGTCGAGTTCGTAGGCGAGCTGGCCGTCATCGGGGCTGAGATTCACGGGTGGTGCTTTCTGTTTCGAGTGGGTGAGCTCGGTCATCCGGAAGCCTACTGAGGCTCACGGATGACCGAGCCCTGGGTACTATTCTCGCGCTGCGCTCTCTTATTTGCCGCCCTCAGTAAGGGTGACGGTGAGAGGGGTGAACGAGGAGCCTGTCACGTCGACACCCTGTGATTTCAGGGCGTCGAGAGCCTTCTGCACATAGGTGTTCGTGTAGGCATCGGAGTCGGGCGCCTTGGTGATCACCGTGCTTCCTTCGAGGTTCTTGGCGCTCATGGCCACGCCGACGGTCTGCTTCCAGGCCGCGTCGCTGACGATACCGATACCCGCCGACGACGGCCAGATCAGCTTGTTGACCTCGTTGGTCTGCCAGAGCTGGTGGCTCGCGCCGAGCTGCGACCCCTTGGCAACGACGATGTCGCTGGCCTTCTGGGGGTTGTCGCGGGCGTAGATCCAGCCCTTCAGGGCGGCGGTGAGGAACTTGACCGTCGTGTCTTGATAGGTGGTGTCGTTCTTCAGCTTGTCGGTGTTGGCCCAGATCGCATCCTGCAGCATCGCGGTGCCTTCGGTGTTCCAGTCGATGACGTTGAGGTCGCTCGGCTGGTACAGCTTGCCCGTTGCCGGGTTCGTGGTCTCGAGAATCTGTGCGTATTCGTTGTAGGTCTCGGCCTGAGCCGCGTCGATCGACCCGTCGAGAAGGCCCGACTCGTCGAACGCCTGCTGCACGAGCTGCACGTCGGTGGCCGGGTTGAGCCCGGCCTTCGTGATGCCGGCGAACATCTCGAACTCATTGCCGAAGCCCCAGTTGCCCACGATCTTGCCCTTGAGGTCGGCCGCGGTCTTGATGTTCTTCGCTGCCATCGACACCTGCAGGGTGCCCGACTTCTGGAAGATCTGGGCGACGTCAGTGATACCGGCGCCCTGCTCACGCGAGGCGAGCGCCTTCGGAACCCAGGCCACCGCATAGTCGACCGAACCGTCTGCGAGCTGGGTCTGCGGCACGATGTCGGTGCCACCCTCGATGATGCTCACGTCGAGACCCTCGTCTGTGAAATAGCCCTGGTCGAGCGCGGCATAGTAGCCGGCGAACTGCGCCTGGGTGAACCACTGCAGTTGCAGTTTCACGGGGATGAGGGCACCCCCGGTGACGCTGGGGTTGCCGCTGTTGCCGCTCGTGGCCGTACTCGTGCTCGACGAACTCGAGCAGCCCGACAGGGCGAGAGCTGCCGACGCCGCGATGGCGGCCACGCCGAGGGCGATGCGTTTGCTGTGTTTCATCATTTCCTCCATCAATGAGTGGTGCAGGGGTGCAACGGGGTGAACTCAGGAGCGTCGCCGGGAAGCGAACCGTTCGAGCAGCAGGGTGACGCCATAGAAGACGAGGCCGAGAATAATGGCACCGAACACGTACGCCCATGCCCGGGGGTAGGCACTGTTCGCCGCCGCAGACGTGATGCGGGAGCCGAGACCGTTCTGCAGCCCGCCGAAGTATTCGGCCACGATCGCCGAGATGACGGCCAGCGACGATGCAATACGGAGCCCGGTGAAGATGAACGGCACCGCCCCCGGCAGCGTGACGGTGCGGGTCAACTGCCAGCTGCTCGCCGCGTACGCCCGCATCAGGTCTCGGTGCACGGGCCGCACTTGGCGAAGCCCTCGCAGGGTGTTGATGAAAATCGGGGCGAACACCACGATCATCACCACCACCCGCCGCGGGGTGTCGGAGGTGGAGCCGAACATCGTGTTCAGAATCGGTGCCAGCGCCACGATCGGCACCACGGCAAGGCCCGCGACCAGCGGCACGATCATGCGATCGAACACCCGCAGCCGCGAAGCGACGAGCGCCAGCAGCACTGCGAGCACACCGCCCACCACGAGCCCGATCAACGCGTTCAGCCCGGTCGCGAGCATCGACGAGAGAAGCAGGGCAAACACCGCCACGACTTGACCGGCGATGTCAGTGGGGCTCGGCAGCAGGTACGGCTTGATATCGAACACCGCAACGACCAACTGCCAGAGAAGCAGGAAGGCGACACCCAGCACGAGTGGCGGCAGCACCGAGCGAACGAGCGCGCGGCCCCGACCAGGGCCACGCACCGCAGCGGCTGAGACACCGGCAGGCACACCGGCACCGGCAGCAGCACCGGCAGCGGGCTCCGGATGCCCGTTCCCCCGCTCGGCCACACCAGGCCCGCGCATCCCTTCGCTCATCGCAGCTCGACTCCCATCGGCGCCGCCGGGCTGCCGTGCAACGCCTCGCGCACGGCCGTCACCCCCTCGAAGAACGCCGAGTTCTCCCGGAGCCCCTCGCTGCGCTGGGTGCCGGGCCCGAGATCGATGTCGACGATCCCCACGATGCGGCCGGGCCGGGGCGACATGACCACCACGCGGTCGGAGAGGAAGACGGCTTCGGGAATCGAATGCGTCACGAATACGACGGCGGCGCCCGTCTCCGAACAGATACGCACAAGCTCCTGCTGCATTCGCTCCCGGGTCATTTCGTCGAGGGCGCCGAACGGCTCATCCATCAGCAGGAGCTTGGGTCGTTCGGCCAGCGACCGCGCAATGGCCACGCGCTGCTGCATACCCCCCGAGAGTTGGTCGGGGAAGCGCGAGCGAAAATCGGTGAGCCCCACGAGTTCGATGAGCTCTTCGGCACGTGCCGAGCGCTCGGTCTTGCCGACACCGTGCAACTCGAGCGGCAGCTCGATGTTGGCCTGGACTGAACGCCACGGCAGCAGGCCCGCGCTCTGGAAGGCGATGCCGTACTCCTGGTCGATGCGGGCCTGACGCGCGGTCTTGCCGAACACCAGGATCTCACCGCTGGTCGCTTCGTCGAGATCGGCGATCAGCCGCAGCAACGTGCTTTTGCCGCACCCAGAGGGGCCGATCAGGGACACGAACTCCCCCGGTGCCACAGTGAGCGACACGTCGTCGAGTGCTCGCACCTCGGCACCTTTGGCGACCTGGAAGACTTTGCCGGCCGAACGCACCGAGATAGCGGCCACACTGGCGGCGTGGGCCGCACCGGTCGCGGGGGTCTGAACGGGCGTCGTCACGATGCCGCCTCCTGTCGATTGAACCGTTTGAGGGCGAGCCCCACGAGGGCCACGAGGCCTGCCGAGACGAGCCCGAGGATGACTGCTCCCGCGATGGGCGCGTAGGCCTTTGCCGGGTCTGACGTACCCGACTGCGCGAATTCGATGATCATGCGCCCGATGCCGCCTTTGTAGCCCGTGGAGACCTCGGCCACCACCGTGCCGACGATGGCGCTCGCTGCCCCCAGCCGCAGTGCGGGGATGAGGTACGGAACGCTCGCGGGCAGACGCAGGCGCAGCAGGGTCTTGAACCACCCGGCGTTGTAGGTGCGCATGAGTTCGAGATGGATGGCGTCTGGCGACTGCAACCCGCGGAGCGCGCCGACCGCCACCGGGAAGAAGGCCAGGTAGGAGGCGATGACGGCCACCGACATCCATCTGTCCCACGAGAACGCACCGATCTGGATCTTGCCACCCCAGGCGACGATCACGGGCGCCAGGGCGATGAGAGGCACCGTCTGGCTGAGGATGAGCCAGGGCAGAACCGCTCGCTCGGCGACGCGGAGCCGCTGCATCAGCAGTGCGAGGAGAAAACCGACGACAGAACCGGCGACCCAGCCGACGGCCGCCACACCGAGGCTGTTCAGCGCCGCCCCGATCACCGACACCCACACGGGAGGGGAACCGACCGCGGAATTCACCGGCTGCAGCGCCCGCGTGACCATGTCGACGAGGTGCGGCATCGAGCGGTCGTCGGTCTTGGGCAGAATGCTCTGACCGAAGAATTGAACGCCCGTGACCGGCCCGACCGCTTTGTACCCCTCCCAGAGCACAGCAAGCAGCACCAACCCGGCCAGCCCCCACAGCACCGCGCTGAATCGAACCCCCGGTCTCGTCATGCGGTGGCCGTGATGTGCTCTCGCAGAGCGGGAATGACGGCCTCGCCGTAGACCCGCAGGGTTTCTTCTTTGTTGTCGTGTTGCAGATAGCCGGCGAACTGGTCGACGCCGAGCTCTTTCAGCGCCTTCAGCTTCTCGATGTGCTGCTCGGCAGTGCCGAGCAGGCAGAACCGGTCGACGATCTCGTCGGGCACGAAGGCCGCGTGCGAGTTGCCTGCGAGGCCGTGCTCGTTGTAGTCGTAGCCTTCGCGAGCTTTGATGTAGTCGGTGAGGGCGGCCGGTACCGACGAATCGTTTCCGTACTTGGCGACGATGTCGGCGACGTGGTTGCCGACCATTCCGCCGAACCAGCGGCACTGGTCGCGCATATGCTCCCAGTCATCGCCGATGTACATGGGCGCCGCCACGCAGAACTTGATTGACATCGGGTCACGACCGGCTTTTTCGGCCGCATCGCGAACGGTCTTGATCATCCACTCGGCGATGTCGAGGTCGGCGAGCTGCAGGATGAAGCCGTCACCCACCTCGCCCGCGAGCTTCAGGGCGAGCGGGCCATAGGCGGCAACCCATACCTCGAGTTCGGAGCCGCGGCTCCACGGGAACTGCACGGTGGCGCCGTTGTACTCGACCGAGCGACTGTTGGCGAGCTCGCGGATGACGTGGATCGACTCGCGCAGGGTCTTCAGCGTGGTGGGCGCACCATTCGTGGTTCTGACGGCCGAGTCGCCACGACCGATGCCGCAGATGGTGCGGTTGCCGTACATCTCGTTAAGGGTGGCGAAGATGGAGGCCGTGACCGTCCAGTCGCGGGTCGCCGGGTTCGTCACCATGGGGCCCACCTTGATGCGGTGGGTCTCGTTGAGAATCTGGCTGTAGATGACGTAGGGCTCCTGCCAGAGCAGGTGCGAGTCGAAGGTCCACGCGTAGTCGAAGCCGTGCTGCTCGGCCAGTTTCGCGAGCGCAAGGGTGCGCGACGCCGGCGGGTGGGTCTGGAGTACTGCTCCGAATTCCATGTGGTGCTTTCTCCTAGATCAGGTACTGCGACAGGCCGCGCTTGAAGTACTTGCCGTCGGTTTTCGAACCGAGGTACTGGTTGCCGTCGACGATGACTTTTCCGCGGGAGATGACGGTGTCGACGTGCCCGTCGATCTCAAAACCCTCCCAGGCCGAGTAGTCCATGTTCATGTGGTGTGTGCGGCCCTCACCGATTCCGATGGAGGTGTGCCCGTTCGGGTCGTAGACGACCACGTCGCCATCGGCGCCCGGCTGGATGACACCCTTCTTGCCGTACATGCCGAACATGCGGGCCGGGGTGGTCGACGTGAGCTCGACCCAGCGCGGCAGCGAGATCTCCCCCATGACGACACCCTGGTAGATGAGATCCATGCGGTGCTCCACGGAGCCGATGCCGTTGGGGATCTTCGAGAAGTTGCCGATTCCCATGTCTTTCTGGCCCTTCATGCAGAAGGGGCAGTGATCGGTCGAGATGACCTGCAGGTCGTTCGTGCGAAGGCCCTGCCACATGTGGTGCTGGTGCCCCTCCGCCCGCGAGCGCAAGGGAGTCGAACACACCCATTTGGCACCCTCGAAGTCACCCCACTGGTTGCTGGATGCCCCGAGCTGCTCTTCGAGCGACAGGTACAAGTACTGCGGGCAGGTCTCGGCGAACACGTTCTGGCCCCGGTCGCGGGCCAGCGCGATCTGCTCGACGGCCTGCTTCGCGCTGACGTGCACGATGTACAGCGGCGCGCCCGTGAGGTTCGCCAGCATGATGGCGCGGTGCGTGGCCTCCTCCTCGGTCTGCCACGGACGGGTGGTGCCGTGGAAGTAGGGCGAGGTGTCACCACGCTCGATGGCCTGCTGCACCAGGAGGTCGATGACGCTGCCGTTCTCGGCATGCATCATCATGAGGCTGCCATTCTCGCTGGCGCGCTGCATGGCCTTCACGATCTGGCCGTCGTCGCTGAGAAAGACGCCCTTGTAGGCCATGAACAGTTTGAACGAGCTGACACCCTCGTTCAGCAGTTCGTCCATCGCCGTGAGAGACGAATCCTGCACATCGCTGAGAATCTGGTGGAACCCGTAATCGACCGCGCAATTGCCGGCCGCTTTCTGGTGCCAGAGCGCGTACTGGTCGAGCACGTTCTCGCCGGCGTACTGCACGACGAAGTCGACGATGCTGGTCGTACCGCCCCACGCAGCGGCCCTGGTGCCCGTCTCGAAGGTGTCGCTCGCGAACGTGCCACCGAAGGGCATCTCCATGTGCGTGTGTGCGTCGATGCCGCCGGGGATGACGTACTTGCCCCGCGCGTCGATCACACGGTCGACGTTCGATGCCACGTCAAAACCCAGGAGGGCTGAGCCCGGGGCCAGAACGGCGGCGATCGTCTCGCCGTTGATCAGTACATCGGCCTCTGCCGTACCGGTCGCGTTGACGACCGTTCCGTTCGTGATGAGGGTCTTCATTCGCTGCTCCTTCGCAGAAGGTCGTGGCTACGGCTTGGGAATCGACGTGTACGACTCCGGGCGGCGGTCACGGTAGAACTGCCAATTGTCGCGAACCTGGCGAATCATGTCGAGGTCGAGGTCACGGATGACGATCTCTTCGTGCTCGCCGCTGCCGTACCCGCCGATGATGTTGCCCTGGGGATCGACGAACTGGCTGTTGCCATAGAACGTGACGGCCAGGTCGCCGTATTCGTTGTCTTCGCGGCCCACCCGGTTCGGCGCGGCCACGAAGTAGCCGTTCGCGCCGGCGGCAGCGGGCTGCTCGATCTCCCACAGGCGGTTCGAGAGCCCGGGCTTGGTGGCGTTCGGGTTGAACACGATCTGGGCACCGTTCAGGCCGAGCTCACGCCAGCCCTCGGGGAAGTGTCGGTCGTAGCAGATGTAGACACCGATGGGCCCGACTGCGGTCTTGAAGACCGGGTAGCCGAGGTTGCCGGGGCGGAAGTAGAACTTCTCCCAGAACTTGTCGAGGTGCGGAATGTGGTGCTTTCGGTACTTGCCGAGAATGGTGCCGTCGGCGTCGACCACGACGGCCGTGTTGTAGTACACGCCGGGCATGTCTTCTTCGTAGATGGGCAGCACCATCACGAGGTTCAACTCTTTCGCCAGTGCCGCGAACCGCTGCACGATGGGGCCGTCGGCCGCCTCGGCGTAGGCGTAGTACTTGGCGTCTTCGGTGATGCCGAAGTAGGGCCCGTAGAAGAGTTCCTGAAAGCAGATGACCTGGGCGCCGTCTGCAGCCGCATCACGGGCGAACTGCTCGTGCTTGGCCAGCATGGATTCTTTGTCGCCCGTCCACGTTGTCTGCGTGATTGCCGCTCGAATGACCGTCATAGTTTCGCGTGTTCCTTTCGAAGCCGGTTTTGTTATTATTTGCTGTGAACATTTCTCTCGTGTTTCAGCGTGTGACGCCAGAGTAAATAAGTCAAGAGGTGTGGATGATCGAGCTGATCGCCCGGGCTGTGGAGGAGAACCGCACTCCCGAGGGCATCGCCGCCGCATTCTCCCGCCTCATTCGTAGCGGCGCCATCGCATCCGGAGACCGTCTGCCCACTGTTCGTGCTCTTGCCGCCGAGCTCAGGGTCAGCCCGGCCACTGTATCGAAAGCCTGGCAGGCGCTGGCCGGCGTGGGGCTGATCACCTCGCGTGGGCGGGCCGGCAGCTTTGTGCTGCACGCCAGCACCACGTGGATGCCGGCGCACTTCGCGGGGCTGGCCGGATCCCATGTCGAAGCCCGGCTCGACCTCTCGACCGGAACACCAGACCCAGAACTGCTGCCCGGGCTCGCGGCCGCCATCTCACGGGTATCGACGCGTGCCGACACCTCGAGCTACCTCACCTCGAGGGTGCTTCCTGAACTCGAACGCCTACTGCGGGCATCCTGGCCCTACCACCCAGAATCGCTGACCATCGTCGACGGAGCGCTCGACGCCCTGTCGCGTTCCCTCGATGCGGTGGTTCGGTATGGCGACAGGGTGATCGTCGAAGATCCGTCGTTCCCGCCGTTCTTCGATCTGCTCGAGCAGTTCGGCGCCGAACGAGTGGCTGTACCCATCGACCGGCACGGCATGCGGCCCGACCGGTTCGCGGCGGCCCTTCGCACAAACCCGGCAGCGATCATTCTGCAGACCCGCGCGCACAACCCCACCGGAGCCTCGATGACCGCGGAGAGGGCGCGAGAACTCGTGCGGGAGCTGAAGGCGCACTCGCACCTCACCGACCCGGTGATCATCGAAGACGACCATTCGGGCGAGATCAGTTCGGTGCCGGCGGTCAGCCTCGGCACGTGGCTGCCGCATCGCACGCTGCACATTCGAAGCTTTGCCAAGTCGCACGGCCCCGACCTGCGCATCGGCGCGCTCGCGGGGCCGACCGAGCTGATCGATCGCATCGTGGCACGCCGGATGCTCGGGCCGGGGTGGACCTCCCGCATGCTGCAGACCATTCTGTACGAACTTCTCAGCGCACCCGCATCGGTGGCCGAGGTGGCGGCCGCGCGTGCGACGTACCGGGAGCGGCAGCGGGCTCTGGCCGAGGCGCTGGGGCGGCGGGGGGTCGACATGGGCCTGTCTCTTATACACATCT